>JBFHIK010000063.1:0-9910 GCA_041596555.1 Methanosarcina sp. | reverse complement strand
TATAATGCAAAAATAGATCTCGATCCCTCAGGAAAAGCGGAAAAATTAAACTCGTTTTCTGGAAGAGTGGTTTTTTCTTTTCCAAATGTAAAGGTTGGGATTCTTCCGGCATGAAGAACCTCACTGTTCGTACAAAACAAATCTGGAAAAAGGGGGTTATTAATGGCAAGCAAAGAAGAATTAATTCAGGAACTTTCGGATGCGATCATTTCCTGTAAAAAGGATGCAGTACTTGCTGCTGTAGAAAAGGCAAAAGGAGTGATGGAACCGGCTGAGATCATTGAAAAGGGGCTTGCTGCCGGGATGAACCAGGTAGGGGTTCTCTTTGAGAGAGGAAAACTTTTCCTGCCCCACGTGATGATGGCAGCCGATGCAATGACAGCCGGGGTTAAGATCCTTGAGGCGGACATGCCTGCAGGCGCCCCAAAAAAGACAATGGGTGTCATTGTTAACGGGACTGTAGAGGGGGATGTGCACGACATAGGCAAGTCCATAGTTTCCACCATGCTCCAGTCTGCAGGATTTGAAGTTCATGATATCGGCAGGGATGTCCCGATCAAGAACTTTGTCGAAAAGGCAAAGGAGGTCAATGCGGACATGATCGGACTTTCAGCCCTGATGACCACAACGCTTCCCGGTCAGAAAGGGGTTATAGAACTCCTCAAAGAAGAAGGTATGAGGGAGAGAGTAAAGGTCATGGTCGGAGGAGCCCCTGCAACCCAGGCCTGGGCCGACAAGATAGGGGCAGACTGCTACGCAGAAAACGCCAGTGAAGCCGTAGCAAAGGCAAAGGAACTGCTTCCTGGGAAGTGAGAATAAATGGCAACAGAATACGCTCTGAGGATGGGAGACGGTAAACGTGTCTTCCTTACTAAAGAAAAGATTGTTGAGGAGATCGAGGCAGGTACGGCTAACGCCGCTGACCTCGGGGAGATTTCTGCCCTGGACGGAAACGAGCTTGAGAAACTTGCAGAAATCCTTATGATGCCCGGAAAGGCCGTTAGCGTTGAACATGGCATGGAAGTGCCTGTAACCCACGACATCGGTACAATCAGGCTTGATGGGGACCAGGGCAACAGCGGAGTTGGGATTCCCTCCAGCAGGCTTGTGGGCTGCATGGTGCACGAAAGGGCTTTTGGGGCTGACACCATGGAACTCGGGCACATTGACTACAGTTACAAACCTGTAAAACCCGTTGTTTCAAATGAGTGCCAGGCAATGGAAGTCTGCCAGCAGAATATGATTATTCCGCTCTTCTACGGGGCAATGCCGAACATGGGATTATATTATACTCCGGATGGACCTTTTGAAAACCCCGGAGACCTCATGAAGGCATTTAAGATTCAGGAAGCCTGGGACTCCATGGAACACGCAGCAGAGCACCTGACCAGGGACACGGTCTGGATTATGCAAAAACTCTTTGCTTCCGGGGCGGACGGGGTCAACTTTGACACAACTGCAGCAGCCGGAGACGCTGACATGTACGGAACCCTGCAGGCAATTGAAGCCCTCAGGAAAGAATTCCCTAACATGTACATAGAAGCCGGAATGGCAGGAGAAATGGTGCTCGGGATGCACGGTAACCTGCAGTATGATGGTGTAACCCTTGCAGGGCTCTGGCCGCACCAGCAGGCACCCCTGATTGCAAAAGCCGGGGCAAATGTTTTCGGGCCCGTGGTCAATACCAACACCAGCAAGACCTCAGCCTGGAACCTGGCTCGTTCCGTGACCTTCATAAAAGAAGCTGTAAAGGTCTCAACCCTGCCCTGCCACGTTGACATGGGTATGGGAGTCGGCGGAATTCCCATGCTTGAAACTCCTCCAATTGATGCCGTTACCAGGGCCAGCAAGGCAATGGTTGAGATTGCCCGCGTAGACGGCATATAGGTAGGGGTCGGCGACCCTCTGGGTATGCCGATCGCACACATAATGGCTTCCGGGATGACCGGGATGAGAGCAGCTGGCGACCTTGTAGCAAGGATGCAGTTCTCAAAGAACATGAGAATTAAAGACGCAAAGGAGTATGTGGCAAAGAAACTCAACGTCGACATCCTGGACCTCTCAGACGAACATGTCATGAGAGAACTGCGTGAAGAGCTTGATATCGGCGTCATCACCTCAGTGCCCGGCGCAGCAAAGGGCATTGCAGCAAAGATGAACATCGAAAAGCTCCTTGATATAAAGATCAACTCCTGCGATCTCTTCCGAAAACAGACCGGAAGGTAAGCACGAAGGAGGTGCTCTATAGAAAAAGGAGATGAAAAGTTATCAAGAAATTATATATACAAGGATATATAAAATAAACTATACAGAGTGTTATAAAAATAATCCGGAAAAAATTCAAGCAATGGGGGCTTTATCCGGAAAGTGTGGGGTACTTTACCGAAAAGCTGAGCAGTTTTTTCCCTGCAACCACGTTGGGGAAAAACGGCTGTCTTTTTGAAAAGTTACGGAAAAGCGGATAGTGGAGACCATAGAGACCATGGATAGTGTCTCAAAGAAGGGAGTGGGGGACACTTAATATTCCTCTTTTTGAGACCTTGTAGCTGGAAGCTAACAGGTTTATATCAAACAGGGATTTTGAAGAACGGTTTTCAACCCTTCCCCTGTAAAATAAAATTTATTCCCTCTTCACAGTCCGTTGAGTCCGACCCACGGGAAAAACGTGTATTTTCCCCTATTGCAGATGAAAGGCGAATGGAAGTAAAGTGAATAAATTCGAGAAGAAGGAGAAAGAAAATGGCACAATGTAATGCAGTTGCAGGATTTAATTCTCTTGAGGGCGTGGAACTGAACCTTTTTACCCGTGATGAGCTGAAGGCCATCCACTACGCCACAATGGAAGTCCTGATGAACCCCGGAATCCAGGTTTCGGATCCCGAGGCAAGGAAGATCTTCAAGGAAAACGGCTGTGAAGTTGACGAAAAGACCCAGGTAGTAAAGATCCCGGAGTATCTTGTAAGAAGAGCCCTTCAGCTCGCACCTTCAAGGTTCGTGCTCTGGGGACGCGACAAGAAGTACAATACCGTACAGGAGTCCGGGGGCAAGGTGCACTGGACCTGTTTCGGGACAGGGGTCAAGATGTGCAGGTACAAGGACGGGAAGTACGTCACAGTGGACTCGGTAGAGCAGGACATTGCAGAAATTGCAAAGCTCTGTGACTGGGCCGAAAATATTGACTACTTCTCTCTCCCGGTGTCTGCCAGGGACTGGGCTGGAAAAGGCGCCCAGGACGTCCATGAGACCTTTACCCCCCTAACCAACACCGCAAAACACTTCCACCACATTGACCCTGTCGGTGAAAATGTCGAACACTACCGGGATATCGTAAAGGCCTACTACGGCGGCGACGAAGAAGAAGCAAGGAAAAAACCGATCTTCTCCATGCTGCTCTGCCCGACAAGCCCGCTTGAGCTCAGTGTTAATGCCTGCCAGGTCATCATTAAAGGCGCACGTTTTGGAATGCCTGTAAATGTCCTGAGTATGGCAATGTCCGGGGGTTCTTCTCCTGTATACCTTGCAGGAACCCTGGTTACTCACAACGCCGAAGTCCTCTCAGGTATCACCCTTGCCCAGCTCACAGTACCCGGAACCAAAGTCTGGTACGGAAGTTCCACAACCACCTTCGACCTGAAGAAGGGTACTGCTCCCGTCGGATCTCCCGAACTCGGCCTGATCAGCGCATCTGTCGCAAAGCTTGCCCAGTTCTATGGCCTCCCCGCATTCGTGGCAGGCACCTAGTCTGATGCAAAGATCCCGGACAACCAGGCTGGACACGAGAAGACCATGACCTGCCTCCTTCCCGCCCTCGCAGGGGCAAACACCCTCTACGGCGCCGGGATGCTTGAGCTTGGTATGACTTTCTCTATGGAACAGCTCGTTATTGACAACGATATCATCAAAATGACAAAGAAAGCTATGCAGGGAATTCCGGTTTCTACCGAAACCCTGGCAGTCGAATCGATCCAGAAAGTAGGAATCGGAAACAACTTCCTGGCCCTTAAGCAGACGAGAATGCTTGTGAACTACCCGTCCGACCCCATGCTCATCGACAGGCGCATGTTCGGTGACTGGGCAGCAGCCGGTTCAAAGGACCTTGCGGCCGCGGCAAACGAAAAGGTGATGGATGTCCTCAAGCACCACGAAGTCCCACCAATTGATGCAGACATCCTCAAGGACATGAAGGCAGTTGTTGACAGGGCTGACAAAACCTTCAGGGAGGGATAAAAATGGCAAGCAAAGAAGAGGTTATAGCAAAAGCAAAAGCTTCGATTACTGAGTTTGATGAAGATATGGCAGCTGAAGCAGCAAATGAAGCCCTTGCCGCCGGGGTCGACCCGGTAGAAATCATCGAACACGGCTATACAGCAGGCATGCTGGAAGTCGGAGAACAGTTCGAGCAGGGGACTCTTTTCCTGCCCCACGTGCTTGCAGCTGCAGAAGCAATGAAAGCAGGAGTCGCCGTTCTGACTCCCGAGATGGAGAGGCGGAAATCCAAAACCGCAAAGCTCGGAACAGTCGTCATAGGAACCATCGAAGGAGACATCCACTCCATCGGAAAGGACATAGTTGCCTCCATGCTCAACATTGCGGGCTTTGATGTTGTAGACCTCGGAAGAGACGTGGCCATCAAGGCCTTCGTTGAAAAGGTAAAGGAACTCAAACCCGACATTGTAGCAAGTTCCGCCCTTATGACCACCACCATGGTCAACCAGATCCAGATTGAGGAGCAGCTCAAAGAAGCAGGCATCCGCGATAAGGTCAAGACTATGGTAGGAGGAGCTCCGGTTACCCAGGACTGGGCTGACAAGATCGGGGCAAACATCTACGGAGAAAGTGCAACAGATGCCGTCACCAAGGTAAAGGCAGCCCTGAAACGCTGATAATCGGAAGAGCAGGCAGTCACGGGAGTCATGGGCATACTATACAGGCCTGGCTCCCGGCAAACCTGCCCAATAACTCTAACAAAAGGGGGAGTTGGTATGGATCTGAAAGCTTTGAAAGCGCAGGAAAGCAAACGAAAAATCAGCAAAGGGTACATGTGGGCCCTTTTTTGTGCTGTGTTCTGGGGCATCTGGTACCTTCCGGGAACTGTTGTGTGGGTGCTTAACCCTTTCGATGAGATGTATGGGGTTATTGCCGAAACGGGAGGGGACGGCACAGCTCTTATTATTACTGCCGTGCTGATTACAGCCTTTAATGCACTTACAGTTATGCTGGCTCTCATGCTCTGGAATGGGGTGCTTGGTAAATACGGGGAACTCGGCAGGACCCTTAAAGAATTCCACCCGTGTTCCAAGTGGTTCTTCCTTGCCTCGATTTTCGGAGGCCCTATGGCAATTCTCGGTTCATTCATCGCTATGGGCTTTATAGGCGGAGCATTTGCAGCTGTTGCAGCTCTTCTTTACCCTGTGGTGGGCTCTGTTCTTGCTTACTACTGGTACGGGGAAAAGATCTCCAAAAGAGCGGCAATCGGTATAGGAGTCATCATTGTAGGAGGCATCACGATCTTCGGAGGCGGGCTTCTGACCGAGCTTTCCTCAGGCAATGTCCAGTGGATCGGATACCTTGGAGGTTTGATGGCTGCTGCCGGTTGGGGCATTGAAGGCGCAATCGCAGGAAAAGGTCTCGACATTTCCGAGCCTGACGTGGGGCTGACTCTCAGGTTCATGGGAGAAAATATTATCTGGTGGATCATTATCGTGCCAATCCTGGCAATAGTTGGCTATCCGATGTATTCCTTTGCACTCCAGGCATTTGAACCCTTTACCATGCTGGTCTTGATTTTCGCAGGGATCACCTTCGGGTTCTGTTATGTCTGCTGGTACAAGTCCTTCCCGCTTATTGGGGTCGGAAGAGGCCAGGGTATTGGAAACCTCTACGGTCTGTTTGCTATTATCTTCATTTTCCTCTTCTTCGGAGACGTCCCGCAGTGGACCATCCTTGTAGGAGGTACCCTCTGTGTTATTGGCAGCTTCGTCATGTTTACGGAAGAAACAAGCGCACTTGAAACCCTGAGAGGTGAGTGAAAGTGGGCAAAAACCGTCCAATAAAGTTCAGGATCCTGGAGCTATTCCTTGATGGGGAAGGGCACTGGAACTACGAAATAGTTTCAAAAATCCAGGAAGAATATAATATGAAGGGAAATTACGGCAGGGACAGCATCAACTTTGACATTATCGAACTGGCTTCCGGCGGGATGTTGAAGGATGTGGAACAGAAGGTTGACGAGGACGGAATCTACAAAAAAGGATTCCTTCTGCACAAATACGAGATCACCGACTTCGGAAAGGTCCGGGGCTCGGATGCCTGTATCAGGTATGTCTAAAGGTACGGAGGAACAAAATATGGTACAAACGGCAGCTGCTATGGAAGCTTACAATGCTTACTGGGTAAATTCCGTTATCCCAGGAGCGAACACCATGTGGATGGTCCTGATACTTATCCTGGCAGTTATTGCTCTCTGGCAGGCAAGGACCTTCGTATCGAAGTTCTGAGCTTTCAGTGGGAGCAGTGGGGATACCCTTCGGTCTTTCTGTCAAACATAAAACACAGGGAAGACCTGATGCGAAAAAGGACTGAGTTCCTTTCGGAGCGGAGCTTATGCTCCATTAAGGACTAAATAAAGATCTAGCTAGAGGTCTAGCCTGCCGGCTTATTGGCTGGAGAACAGCTTTAACTCCGGGAACGCGGAGGCACAAAGGAAAGTCCCCCTCCTCGGAGGGCATCAGCCCTACAGGGGGGGTTAGTTCACAGGACATACCAGTCTGTATCGTCAACCGAAAGATCTTCCCGGAGACCAACTTCCCTTGCGGGGAGTTTTAAGGCTGTCGTTATCGCGTCGGAAAAGTCCTGCAGATACTCTTTAGATGAGAGGCTGTTGTAAATGAAGGGTTTATCAGGCTGGATCATTCTCTGAATTGTAGGTTCCCTCGGAACAATGTCTACTTTGATATCAACCATCTCCAGGGCTTTTTCCATTGCAGTCCGAAAATCCCCGATACAGTATGCTATCCTGTGCCTGTAGTTTGCCCTGGTCTTTTCGAGGTAGGCAGCAATCCTTTCACTTTCGAGTTTTATGAAATCTCTCTTTATCTTCGTTACATTACATTTTCCCATCATGAAAGTGTAATTCATAAAAGGGTACTGAGTATCAAGTTCCCTTGGAGCAATCCCGCAGGTCCCGAAGGTTACTATGTGTACATCCCCGGGCTTTGTAATCCCAAAAATTATCCGGTCAAATTTTTTATGGGATGGGCTTTCATGGTAAGGCTTTCTCTTGGCACAGGGAACAAAAATACATACTTCCCTGAAGGGTGCTTCATACTCCTTGAGAACCCAGTCATTGGCTTTTATCATATCAGGATGGTAAATTATTCTCTCAGTGTCAAGAGGTTCTTCGGAACGTTCATCTTCAGGAATAATGGGCTTCATAAGACCTCAGAGCTTATTGAGCCAGGAAATTATATATATAATTAACTAACCAGAACATTCAGATTCATTATTATTTGAAAACCGCCAGAAAAGTTATAATGGAATATTTAGCAGATATTACCGGATAAAATAATAGAGTTTGAGAGAGATAAATAAGTTTATAAATATATTCACTAATATTGGTAACTAAATAACACATAATGATACTTATCACAATTAATGATACTTATCACAATTAATGATACTTATCACAATTAATGATACTTATCACAATTGGGGAATATGCTTTTAAAAGCAAATTTAGAGGCTGGCACAAGGTTTTCTATTTTACGAGCATCCTCAATCCACATTGTATAATGTCTGAACATAATTGCCGGTATCCTCAAAGAGCTCGAAAGAAATTCTAAAAACAATAGGGCAAACCGTCCCCAAATAGTGGTTTTATGGTTAATTCTATTCATGAGATGATCAGAGCAAGCTTCAGATGCGAGGACATGGTAAAATGTGTGCTCGGCCTGAAGTCCCTTGACATAGACACATACAAGGCTCTACTTATGCATGGTCCCCTGACAGCAGAAAAATTGGGAGATATCCTCAACAGGGAAAGGAGCACTGCATATCGTTCCCTGCAGAACCTTATAGCCTGTGGAATTGTTTACAGGGAAACACGATCCATCGAGAGCGGGGGGTACTACTACGAATATGTAGCTATCGAGCCCCAGGAAATGAAACAGATGGTAAAGAAAAACGTTGACGAATGGTACAACCAGATGAACGAATTGATTGAAAAAATGGATGATAAAGTAAGTGCCCTCGTCATGCGGATGGAAGACGAAGAAAGCTGAATATAAAAACAGATTGAAGTAATAATATTGAAGCAAGGAAATTTAGAATGAAGAAAATATAGGTGTAAAAGTATCACATAAAATAAAATACATAAAATAAAATGGGACTATATTATAAAGTGGGAATCATAAAAATAGACCGAATAAAGATTCGGCCTAATTCATTGTTTTAATCCGTCTACAAAATCTCCCATTCTTTCGATTGCTTTTCTAAGGTCATCCAGAGATGCTGCATAAGCGCACCGCAGGAAACCTTCACCTGCTTCTCCAAACACATCTCCGGGAATTGTAACAACCTTCTTTTCATTCAGGAGACGTTCTGCAAAATCCGAAGAGGAAAGGCCTGTATCTCCTATATATGGGAAGGCGTAAAAAGCACCTTTAGGGTTGAAGCACTCAAGCCCTATGCTGTTAAAGCCTTTTACGACAAAGTGCCTGCGCCGGTCATATTCCCGGACCATCCGCTCCATTTCCCCTTTACCATTACGGAGAGCTTCGATTGCCCCTATCTGAGCAGTTATAGGAGCACATAACATGGAGTACTGGTGGATCATCATCATTGAATGGATAATGTCCGGGGCTCCCATTGCAAAGCCGAGTCTGAGTCCTGTCATTGCATAAGCCTTGGAAAAGCCGTTGAGCATGACAGTTCGGTCCTTCATACCTTCGAGAGACGAAAATGGAATATGTCTGCCTTCATAAGTCAGGCATTCATAAACTTCGTCTGAGATTACAAATAAATCGTTCTCAACAACAAGATCAGCGATATCCTCCATTCCTTCCTGGTCCATAATTGCACCTGTAGGGTTGTTAGGGAAATTGAGGATGATTGCCTTTGTTTTGCTGGTGATTGCAGGTTTTAGAGCTTCTGCAGTAAGGCTGAACTCATCGTTCCTGTGAGTAGAAACAATAACTGGTTTGCCTCCTGCCAGAACTACTGAAGGGACATATGCCACGTAGGAGGGCTGAACCACAATTACCTCATCACCGGGATTGACCACAGCCCTGACTGCTATATCAAGAGCTTCGCTTACTCCTGTGGTAATCAGGACTTCGGATGCAGGATTATAGTCAAGGCCGTAGCGCCTGTAATAGGTTCTTGTAAGTTCGTCTCTGAGTTCTGGAAGTCCGGAGTTTGAGGTGTATGAAGTCTGCCCTTTTTCAAGAGAATGGATGCACATCTCACGAATATGCCAGGGAGTGATGAAATCAGGTTCCCCTACCCCAAGGGAGATTATATCCTCAAGCCCGGAAACCAGATCAAAAAAACGGCGTATTCCTGATGGAGGAATATTCTTTACAGCTTCCGCAATGAATTTTGAAGGATCGCATGGAGGTCTCAAGCAAACACCTCTATAAAAAAATTTATAAGTATGATCGAATGTAAAATGGAATAAGATGGATCAGGTCTTAAACGGGTATTCCTTTAAAACGAGATCGGGAGTCTTGTAATTGACTCGGGTTCGTGGAGGATTACCCCGTCTTCCTTATAGGTCTTCAGCACGAAATGCGTGGACGTACTCTGGATCTGGTCAAGGGTGGCGATTTTTTCTGCCACAAAAAAAGCTACATCTTTCATTGACTTTCCCCGAACGGTAAGGGAGATGTCATAGTTCCCGGACAGAAGCCTG
>JBFHIK010000062.1:0-9932 GCA_041596555.1 Methanosarcina sp. | reverse complement strand
CTCCTTATGTGTACTACGGGGCAAGCCCTGAGGAAGTCGATGTCCTGCTCGAGAACGGAATTTTCCCTATCAAACAGCGCTATGTTCATCTCAGCACTTCATATGAAAAGGCAGCTGAAGTTGCCCTGATCCATACTGAAAGTCCTGTGATCCTGCAGGTTGACGCCTTTAAAGCTCAGGATGACGGAATTTCTCTAAAGCTTGCAACGGATTACATCGTACTTGCGGAAAAGATACCTCCCGAGTACCTGTATATACTCGAAGAATAATTTCCACTTACTGTTTTTTTCTTACTGTTTTTTTCTTACTGTTTTTTTCTTACTGTTTTTCGTGCTATTTTCTCCTTTTCTTCTTTTCTCCTTTAATCAGTCTACCGATACTTCAAAAAGTCCATCTCTTTCCTCTATCCTGAATTTCACCTCCAGAAACTGTTCTGTGACCCAGATGTTTGTTGCCGCATGTAAAGTTATTTCACGGGCCGTGTAAGAACTGTTTCCTGCAAGTGCCATATACGGGATCAACTGGTCTGCCAGATGTACATCTACAGAGGTTTCTGTTCTGAGTTCCGAGATTATTTCTTCTGCAGCGCGCCTGCCCACTTTTTCAGCAGGCAGCCCTCTTTCTCCAAGGGCACTTCCCCCACAATAACCAGACCAGAGGGTTATCCCGCTTCCTGTGGAAAGTAATTCGCAGGTTCGGGCATTGATCCGTGAACCGTATCCAGCTTCGAGAAGCATTGACTTGGCAGCTTCAGCCTGGCGGGATGGCACATGCGCCGGAAGATTCGATGCATGTGAAATTCCCATGACTTCTTTGTTTTCTCCTTCCTTCCGGAAATGAAAACCACGAAGCTTGCAGGGTTCAAACACAGCTGAGACCTCTCCTCCTCCCCTGGGATAGTAACCGCGTTTTTTCAGGGTTACGCTGCCCGCGTATCCAAGCTGTTCAAGGGCCCTGAAGGTTACATGCTGAAGGTAGTCAATAGTAGGGGACCAGGCAACATCAGTTCCTCCCCTTATCGTTAGTTCGACCTTTTCTTTTGCGAAAGGCAGGGCTGGCATAAGGCTTTGTAGAAGCAGGGTTATGCTTCCTGCGGTCCCGATATCAATCTCATATTTACCCCCCTTTATTTCCACTGGAGCAAAAAATAACTCTGAAGAACCCGGAAAAAGCCCTGAAACCCGTGCTTCGCAGATCCTGGCTGCAGTTTCCAGAGCTTTCAAATGCTGTTGTTTCAGGCCGGGATTTGGTCTGTTTTTCCTTATGTTCGTAACCTTTACTTTTTTTCCGGTAACTGCAGAAAGGGCAACAGCTGTTCTGACAACCTGTCCTCCTCCTTCCCCATATGAACCGTCAATTTCTATCATTTCCCTCTCCCCTTTATTTTACTCCGTTTTTTTCGTCCTGCTATTTGACCATATCTTTCACCCTATCTCTTATCTGGAACTTCTGGAACCTCTTAATTTGTTTTATCTTTCCGCATATTTCTGACTGCGTCGTTTACAGCCGGCATGAGAGGGTCCACAAGCATGGAAACTGGAGGGGCATAACAGGTTTCAAGGCTAAGAAGGTCTTTAATTGTTGTTTTCTTTCTTATAGCAAGGGAGAGGGCATCGATCCTTTCTTTTATTCCTTCTCCTCCTGCGAGTTGCGCTCCCGCAAGGTAGTCGTCTTTAAAAAAAAGTTTTATATACAGGTCCCTTCGACCCGGATAGTAGGAAGCTCTCGTTCGCCCGTGGGAAAACCCGGTTACAACTTTCATTCCCTGCCTTTCCGCCTGTTCGGGCGTAAGTCCGACTCCTCCGAATTGCAGGTCTCCGGCAACAGCCACCCAGGGGTCAGCAAGGGGCCCGAAAGTAGAGTATTTGCCTGTAATATTATTTCCGATCACGTCTGCCATACGCCTTGCTGTTGTGCCCAGCTGGCTCAGCCTGATTTCTCCGGTTACAAGGTCAGTAACCTCCGTACATTCTCCACCTGCATATACATGGGGGAGAAACTTTCCTCCTGCTTTTACCTGAAGCATTTCATTTACGACTATTCCTCCTGCCTTTCCAATATCTATCCCTGCCTCTCTGGCAAGGCAGACTTCAGGTTTTACACCGGTTGCCAGGAGCACAAGGTCTGCAGGAAACTGCCTGTCCTTTACGTATACAGTTTTTTCTTTCCAGAAATTTTCAGGTAAAAATAAAGGTTCCCCGGTAATAACTTCCACACCAAGGGTTTCAAGGTGTGCCCTGACAATTGCAGACATATCGGAATCAAACTGGCTGGAGAGAAGTTCTTTACTTCTGGTTATAAGGATAGGCTTAATCCCTCGTTTTGTGAGGGCTGAGGCACATTCAATTCCTATTGTACCTCCACCCAGGATACATACCGTTTGGGCAGTTTCGAGGGCTTTTTCAAAGAGCATGCCGTCCGCAAGGCTCCTGAGCGTAAAGATTCCATAAGGTAGAATATTTGCCTGGCTTTTGCGAGATATAAAAGGCAGGCTCCCTGTAGCAATCACAAGTTTGTCAAAAGAATAGGCTCCTTCTCCTGTCAGGGCAACTTGCCCGGTCAGGTTTATTGACCTGACTTTCTCGTTCAGCCTCACATCTATGTTTTTTTCCCTGAAAAAATCCGGGGGTTTTACAATCAGTTTTTCAAAACTTTCAATTTCCCTGCCCAGAACAAAAGGAATTCCGCAGTGACTGTAAGCTGTGTGGGAGTCACATGAAAGCACGGTTATTTTAAAGCCACTTTGTCTCCTAATCTTGGTAGCAGCTGCCATACCACAGGCGCCCCCTCCTATAATAACCACTCTTGTAAGGTTTTTCTCTGTCCAGGCCTGTGAGGGGACTGTTTCGGGGACCTCTTCTTGATCTTCTTGAACTTCACCTGCGGTCCGAATGACTTTACCTGCAGCACCTGTTACGCCGAAATCGCTTCCCATGCTTTTTATAATGGTTTTTTGCGCTTATTATAGGTTTTTAAGAGCGTTTATTATAGGTTTTTAAGAGCTTTTAAGGCTAATTCCCCTCATTTCAATGGGGATACAACCGTCAAATGTACTCGTTTTCTTTATCTACAAACTTAATTAATTTTCCCCGCCCATTATTTTGAAGGAAATTCCTTTGTCCTGAATATATCCATTTGAAGATGTTCACCAAAAAAAGAGAACGATAACGGTTTTCGCAAAAGAAAGATAACGGTTTTCGAAAAAGAAAGATAACGGTTTTAGTGGGGGGGGGTGAACGAGCGAGTTGGGAGTGGGGGGGTTAATACATAAAACAGTGTATTTATCTCGCCCGTTCAAATTTTTAGACGTCTTTTGTTTTATATATACTTTTCTAAATTTTTCTAATTCGTGATTCTTTCTGAATTTTGAGAATCTCTCCAGAAGGTCCCTATCCTTAAATTTATCTATAATGGATTAAAATAATTCGGGTTTAACGAACCTGTTAAATAACCACAAAGTTCTTAAAGCCTGCAGGCATTAGAAATATGAATTTAGGACATTTGACGTACAGGATTCCTGTTTCGCCGAAGTTGCTTTAAGGTGGGCGGGAGCTGTTTTGTCAGGTCATATCATAAATTAATAACTTCATACATTCATCACTACTGGATTCGTAAAGAATTTCACGTAACTAAACGTATGCAAACTTAATAGAAATTTCAGATTATACATGTTACCAATTCAGGGCTAATAGCATTCAGTCCAGAATAAACCTCATATATTTATCACCCATGAAGCAAAAGTCGAAAAGTGCTTTCAATAAACCTGATGCATTCATTCACTGCTTACCACTTATCGTTTAGGGATACTTGTTTAATAAAAAAGGCGTCTGGCACACTCTAATTGCTCACGCCTCAGGTTTATCCCATCTCTGGGAATATCTCTGGAAGTCTTCAGTTATCAGGCATATTGAATGGTAAACACATTATTTGACTTGGGGTTCTGAGAATTATTTCAGACCCATAAATAAGTTTATGTTAGGGCAAAGATTTTCGAGCAGGTATAGAAAGCCTCCGTGGATATTGTGGGGGTATACTGTTATTCTGTGGTCGTAAATCAGGAATAGCTCTATCTTTGAGAGCTTTAAAACCAGTCTGGTGCTTATCTGGCTATTTGCCTTTGAGGTAAGGGCTTTCATCAAGCAATAGTCAGGACGTATTCAGCTGGTTTAATTATCCTGGCATAAACACAATAGGCAGTTGAAGGCAGTTTCGGAACTTCTCTTTCCGGTTCATAATAATCTTTAATTATGAAATCTGCCTTTTCAAGGGTGTATTATCTCTGATCTGGTTTTAAATCTGATTTTACTACTATTTTTGCATTTTCTGGCGTCCTTTATGGTTTCCAGCACGTTTCCAGGATATAGAGGATTTGTACTACCATAAAAGTACTATTAGCCTGTAGTCGGAAAAAGAATTATACCCCTGAATTGTTCGGGTGTATAAGAACTATTTCCTCTCGATTAATTTGAATAATCACTCTAAAAAATATTCATTAAACCCTCAAAAAAATATTCATAATACATAGTTCATGATAAATCGTTATCTTAATTCTGGGAGAATTCATATGCAAAATACTGATACCACAAAATATATCATTCATTCCAAAATCAATGCTGATGGGGTAATTGAGCGTCCTGATATCGTAGGCGCAATTTTTGGTCAGACTGAAGGACTGCTTGGAGCCGATCTTGATCTGCGTGATCTGCAGAAGACCGGAAGGATCGGCAGGATCGAGGTAATGGTTACCGCTAAAGGTGGAAAAACCAAAGGAAATATCTTTGTTCCTTCGAGCCTTGATAAAGTAGAGACATCGATTCTTGCAGCATCTCTGGAAACCATTGACAGGGTAGGTCCTTGCAGTGCCAAGATTGAGGTTTTCCAGGTAGAAGATGTAAGGGCTGTAAAGCGCAAAAAAATTATTGAAAGGGCAAAACTCATCTTCACAAAAATGTTCGATGAGACTGTGCCTGAATCTCAGGAACTTGCCGATGAAGTTCGGCAGTCTGTAAGGGTTGACGAACTAACTTATTATGGCAAGTCAAGGATACCCTGCGGGCCGAACGTGCTTAACTCGGACGCTATAATTATTGTTGAAGGCAGGGCTGACATCCTGACCCTGCTCCGCTATGGTATAAAGAACACCATCTGTGTGGGCGGAACTAACATCCCACCTGAGGTCGCTGAACTTACTAAAAAGAAAACAGTAACTGCTTTTACAGACGGAGACCGGGGTGGGGAACTTATTATACGCGAACTCCTGCAGGTGGCAGACATCGACTATGTTGCCCGTGCTCCAGATGGCAAAGGTGTGGAAGATCTTGTCCAGAAAGAAATTATCAGGTCTTTACGCCGAAAAGTCCCGGTGGAACAGATTATTGAGAAATACGGAATCCAGGAAAAAGAAAGTGAAGATGGTGCCTGCAGGCTGGAACGCATTTCCAAGAGAAAAACAAGAGCTCCGGAAGTTGTTCCCAGAGTTGCGGAGAAGAAGTTACACAAACGTGTAAAAGTTCACAGGGTATCTCCAAAGACAGACGTTTATGAAGAGGAATCCTCTGAAGAAATGGAAGAGACGGTTCCTGAGAAAACTTTGGGAAAAGAAAGGGAGAGGCCTTCTGAAAAAACTCCTGTAACGACAGAAAGAGTTGAGGCAAGACAGGCTGTCTCAAAGCCCGCAGCTATGGCAAGAGCAGTTCCAGTCACCAGGGTTCCCAGAGGAAAGCCTTCAACTGAGAGGGGTTCAGCTGAGAGGGGTTCAACTGAGAGGGGTTCAGCTGAGAAGGTTTCAGCTGTGAAAGTCCCTGGTGGAGAGGCAGTAAGGGTTTCACCTGCTCCTGCCAGGCAGGCTCCAGCTCCTATTTCCCCGGAAGCTATGAGGTTCAGACCTCACGTAGACGCTCTTAAAGGGACATTGACGGCAAGGATTCTGGATTCTGAAGATAGGGTAGTAGAGGAAATTGCAGTCAGAGACCTTGCAAGCAGGTTAAAAACCTACAAAGATAATGTAAAAAGTGTGATTTTTGATGGTGTAATTACTCAGAGACTCGTTGATATTGCTTCGAGCAATGCAATCAAAAATCTTGTAGGAGTAAAAATAGGAAATCTTGCAAAAGTCCCTGCAGATATGGAAGTTATGACCTCCAGCATGCTCTGAGCAGGTCTTTTTACTTTCTTTTTTATTTCTTTTTTATCTTTTCTATTTCTTTTTTGTTATTTAGAATAAATTATTTATTTACACCTGATTTTCTTCTTAGAGTTAATTTTCTCCGGTCCGGAACTAATTATTTTATTATTACTCTTTTTGTGTATCATTTATATATATCTCTGTAGAAGTCACCACGATTTGGCATGATTTCACACTATAGTACTAAAATTCACACTCCAGCCTATAATTTGTCATTATTTATCATATACATTATATGAAAAAGTTTATTAATATATACTAGGAACCATTCTTCCGCGGGTAATTCTTTTATTTGATTCCAGATAATATTTAATTGATCTTGTAAAATTGTAGGTATTTAATTAATCTTGTAAAATTGTAGGTATTTAATTAATCTTGTAAAATTGTAGGTCTGTTCGCTATGCACAAGGAAGAACTGATACAACTGCACACATATATGGCTCAAATGAAGAGATACTTTGAGAGGCACGGTGTAACGCAAGAGTTTGACGACTATAAGGCTCTATCGATAAGCCCAGTCCACATCCACAGGAGTAAGGCGGATCACAAGCGCGCAATTTTTATTTTGGGAGGCGAGCTTGCCACTCTCATGTCGCGGGATGACCCCATCTTCGAGGAAGCGTCTACCCATATGAGAGATTCTCTGAATTCCGTCATTAAGCTCATCGGTAATAACTGATAGGGCCCTTTATTGTAGTAAAGAAGTCGTTGTCTGATAATACGGGTTCGAGATATTTTTGTTTTGAGATCAAGAGGCGGTATGGGTTCAGATGCATTTTCATAACCATACCGTCTTCTCCATCTGAATAATACTTTTTTTCAGTCCAGCAGGGTACGAATCCTATCAATCTGTATAATTTTTGCGCGTCAGTATTACTATTTCTTACTTCCAGTCTCGCGTATCTAAGCCCATTTGCAATAAAAATGTCACATATGGAATGAATCAGTTCCGTGCCTATTCCCCTTCCCCTATATTCTTTTTTTACGCCAACGGAAAAAATATGCCCTTCGTTTTCCGCGGAACGATAGCCTACCACATACCCTACTACTTTCTCATTCTGTTCCGCAACAAGGAAGCCGTCTCCAACCATTTCGTAAAAGTTCATATACACCAGGGAATTATGCTCCGAAAAAGCCTCTTCTTCAATTTCGACTATTTCCTGGAAGTCTTCAGGTGCGAAACGTCTTATCATAATATCCTTTATATCCCTACCATTTTATTACTTCTTCGAAGGAAGAACAGTTCTCTCGCAGAAACCTGTATGACTTTCTGTTTTACATATTTTCGATTCATGAACACCTTTTTCCGGGACCTGTTCTGAGCTTCTAGCCTGTTCTGAGCTTCTAGCCTGTTCTGGGCTTCTAGCCTGTTCCGGGCTTCTATAATCTCTTTCCGGGCTGAAAACCAGGCTAAATAATCAGCTTTAAAGTTTTCAGCCCCAGGGTCTTCAGGTTTAAAGTTTTTTAACATGTCGGACGTCTACTGCAACACCTCTGCCCGATTCTTCCATTTCTCTCCCGCTCATCATAGCCCTCCCTACACAGAGAGCTTTTTTCCCGAGAACTATTACCTCATCATTTGGACGTATTTCGGGGTCTGCCTCCAGCACACCCGGGGCAAGAATTGAACCTCGCGGGACAAAGTCGTCAATCTTTACCACATATTTCTCACTTTTTAGCACCAGTTCCGCTCCTTCGGGAGAAAGGGCAAGCATTCCGTACTGCGGGATTAAAGTTGCAAGCTGTTTTTTCCCGGCAAAGAGCTGGTACTTCGGGAAACGGCCTTTAACCACAGGTTTTCCGACTTCTTCTGAAAAGAGCTGCCCTGCGCCCTCTCCGAATTGATAGCCTGCAACCGCCTTTACGAAATTCTTCTTCTCTTCTTCAGCATTCTGTTTTTTCTGGCTGAAATTCTCTGCTGTGCAGATAGATTCAACAGTATTTTTCAGGTTCATCAGAGACTCATAGGACGTGAGACTTTCCCCGGCAGTATAAACTATGGCAATCCCCATTTTTTCAGCTACCCTTTCACAGATCTCCCTGTACGCCCCTTCCACATGGGCAACTATTGCCTTATAACTGTGTTTTGAGAGATAGGCTTCAAGGCAGCCGGAAACCCAGGCCTTTTCTTCTTCGTCCCAGTGTCCAGTAACCGCAGTATCATAATGGGCTGCCGGGTAGGTTAATTCGAGTTCTCTGGGCACGATTCCCAGGGGGGAGGTTATTATTACCTCATGGACAAACTTTCGGTATTTGCCAAGGGTAAGGATGAACTTCTGGTGGGACTGGGAAATTGAATAGGGTTTTTTAGCTGCACACGGGAGAAGCAGGAGGATATCAAGGTCAGGAGGTGCATACCTTTCCTGTATGCGCTGCGCAAACCTGACTACTTCGATCCTTGAAAGGGTTTCGGAAGTATTTGCAAGGAGCTGGTTTTGCCGGAAAGCAGGAACTTTTTCTTCAAGGTAAGAGTATTCGAAATCTCCAAGGCGCAGCAGGGCTGTAAGCCAGGGCCTGACCCTGCACTGCCCTTCCACGTACTCCCGCAGTGTCCCTGCCCGAATTTTTTCACGGATAAGAGAAAGTTCGGCATCAAGAGCGTCCCTGTTATGGGCTGAAAGAAGTTTTGCCCTATCGGCTTTCGGGAGAGCTAGAAGTTTTGCGGGCGTGGTGGTGGCACATACCCTGCACCTGCAGGGAAACTCTACAAGGGAGTCCAGATAGAAACTGCCTGCAGCTGTAAGGTAGATGTCAGAATAGGCTGCAATTTCTGCCTTTGTATCATCCATAACATCGATCCCGATGTAGGCAAGCATTGCTGCATTTTCAGGACGAGCCAGGTTGGGGGCATAGAGAGCAGTGTCCGGAGGGATCTGGTTTTTCAGGTCGATTAAGGTTTCCAGAAACCTTCGGGCATTATTTTCCAGAGTCCCTGCCCCTTCCATTATGTAAAGGTCGCTCTTCTGAATCTCTCCTGCTGCTCTAAGAAAAGAACCTGTAGGGCCGTCATCTTTAGCATTTTCATCACTGGTGGTAGTAAATGTTTCTACTTTTCCGAGCGATTCGGCTGGAATAGCAGGCGTATAAATCTGATGGGGAAGGATTATGAGAGTTTCCTTTCCTGTTTTTTCACGAATTTCCTTTATGCGTGCTTGAAGTTCTTCCCGGTCAACAGCCCAGAGGCTGCCTGCATCAACAATAGGTCCCGGATTTTCAAGGTTTCCGAGTGCTGCCGTATGCAGGGCACAGGGGGTGCGGATTTCGGGAGAGAGCAGGAGTTTTCCTATACGTGCTGCTCCATCTCTATTTTCTATTTCAAAGTACTGTGTCATATTTGTCCTCTTATGTCTATCAGGATGTAAAGGTTTGCCCTGCACATTTTTCTCAAAAAGTTCTTAACCCTCTTTCTTTTTCCTTTTTCCTTTACGACAATCGAATGCAGAATGCCCGTTACTTTAGTGGCGGGATGAATGCCGCCAACGTCCCATGTTTTCGCTATCTGCTAACCTCTAAATACTATTCTGTCCTATACTATGTACTGAATTCCTGAGCGATAACCAGGCCCGGGAAACCAGAACCAATTGATCTTTCTTCACCTCTGGAACAGAGGGTAGAGCCTGTGGACTTATGAACGGTAGTTCGAGGTATGAAGCAGGAAGCCCGTTTATTCAGTGATGGGTTGTTCACCTTCTCTCCAATCTGAAAAGCCTGTAAATTCTCTTCTACTTTTTAAATAGAGCGAAGGAGG
>JBFHIK010000061.1:0-10115 GCA_041596555.1 Methanosarcina sp. | reverse complement strand
GCCTGTTGTGGATTTTTCTGATCTCCTTAAAATGAGTGAAGACAGGGTCATGGATTATCTTTCCCTCCTCTTTCTTGCGTCAAGCAGAAAGATATGGCTTTTCCAGAGTGAACTTTTCGGGGAATTGTATATTTATCCCGGAGATGAATCAGGGTTTTCCACGGAAGGCAATCCGCCTCTCTTTCATCATCAAAAACAGGGCTTAGCAGGAGATGATTCAGAGCCTGAATTTTCCCGGGGAGAAAGGTTTGCAGGCAGTAAATCTCCGGTTGAGTACACAGCTGGAGAGCCTGATGAAACCAGGTATCCCGAGGTTTTTTCCCTTGAGCCGGAACGTATGGGCGCAGATTCTCCTGAAGAAACACGTTAAATCAACGAGTAAACACGTTAACTCAACGAGCAAACACGTTAACTCAACGAGTAAAAACGTTAACTCAACTGAAGAATAACCTTATCCTCTTTTCTGGTCGTGAAACTTATGAGTGAGCTTGAAATTATCGAAGCGGCTCTTTTTGCTGCGGGCAAGGCAGTAAGCCTTGAAAAACTTATGAAAATTACAGGAAAACCAAAAAAGAATGTCTTTTCAGCATTGCAGGAGTTGACAGAAGCTTACTCTTCCCGGGGTTCAGGCCTCGAAATTCTGGACCTTGGAGAACGTTATGTCATGCAGGTTAAGCCAGAGTACTCCGAACTCATGCGGGATGTCGCCCCAAAAGAACTTTCGCCTCCTAAACTCCGGACGCTTTCCATGATTGCCTATCATCAGCCTTTGCTCCAGTCTGATCTTATCGAAATGAGGGGCAGTGGAGCCTATGACCATATAAAAGACCTGATTGAGAGGGGATTTGTTGAGTCTGCGCCCAGCGGGAGAAGCCGGCTGCTCTCTACAACTCCGCTATTTGCGGATTATTTCGGGCTCAAAAGAAATGACCCTAAAGCCATAAAGGAAAAAATCATTGAACTATTGAGGTTGCAGGGAGGACAGAGTGAGATTAACCTCTGGGTCGGAAAAAAGACCATTGCTGTGACTCCAATGTATGAGTCTCTTATGGGCATGTGCGGGATTGAAGATTATTTTGTTGCCAATGCTTATCGCCCTTCAAAGGAGGAAATTTCCCGCCTGCTTGAGGCTGATGTGCTTGTGGTCTCTGCCGGTTACCTTGATACTGTGCGGCAACACTGCGACGGAGAAATCCTTGAGATGCATTCTACGACTTTTGAAGACTTAACTGATGCAGTTGCTCTAATCTCTGAGGAACTTTCCGATGAAGTGGATCCCGAAACAGTGGAAAACACTCTTCGGAAGATCAGGGAGACCCGGGAAAAATACGTATCTTCGGCTTTCCTCGTTGAGAGGAAGGTAAAACCTGAAACTGAGATGATTTCAAGGATCGTAAATGACCTCAATATAAGGATTTCTGCAGACGGCATCCATGTTGCTCCGGATTACGGGACTTCAGGTAAGGGAGTGAGCATAGGTAAAAGTGCAAAAATTCTGGTCCCCACTCACCGCACTGTGGAGGGAGATCTTCTCGAGAGGGTCTGTAAAAAATATGATTCCATTCTTGAAGGCTTGAAAAACTTTGAAGAATGAGGCGCCTCAAAGCCGATGCTAGTGCCCTTGTTCTTCTTTATTTTTTTTTTAATTAACTGGCGCCCATAATTTAAGCTTTTCTGTTTTATTTATATCCTATATATATAGTATTTATATAGTATGCGAGGCATTTAACTATAGCTATATATACTGGTTAGAGGCTATTACTTTTGCTTTATATACTGAGGGTTGACAAATGAGCGAATCTAGCATTAAAATTGAAAATGTGGTCGCATCCACCAAGCTCGCTGAGGCGTTTGATTTAATTGTTATCGAAGCCGAGTTCGAAGGCGCTGAGTACAACAAGCAGAAGTTTCCGGGGCTCGTCTACAGGGTTCAGGACCCAAAAGCAGCTTTCCTGGTCTTTACTTCCGGAAAGGTTGTCTGCACAGGAGCAAAAAACGTTAAAGATGTGCACACAGTTATTGGCAATATGGCAAAAAAGCTGAATGGTATAGGGATTCCGACAATAGAAAACCCTCAGATTACTGTCCAGAATATAGTTGCCTCAGCAGACCTGCACACTATCCTTAACCTCAATGCAATTGCAATCGGACTTGGGCTTGAGAATATCGAATACGAACCCGAGCAGTTTCCGGGTCTTGTGTACAGGATCGATGTGCCCAAGGTAGTTGTCCTTATTTTCAGTTCCGGAAAACTGGTAGTTACAGGCGGGAAATCTCCTGAAGACTGTGAGAGGGGTGTAGAAGTAGTCCGTCAACAGCTCGACAACATGGGGCTTTTATAAGAACCCTCTAATTTTTTAATCTATTGTATCTATTTTAATCTGCCTCCTGTTGAAAGGACATGGATAGAATACTTAATATAAAAATGGATTCTGCGATGCGCGTAGAGGCTCCGGCAAAGGATATGTGTGAAACGTGAATAATGCAGATGTTTGCATCCTCATTCCTACCCTTAACGAAGTTGCAACGATAGGGGAACTCATTAACGATTTCAAGAAAGAAGGGTTTTCCAACATTCTGGTTATCGATGGAAACAGCAGGGACGGGACAGCGCAGGTTGCAGAGGCAGAAGGCGCAAGAGTTGTCTTGCAGACCGGAAAAGGCAAAGGTCAGGCAGTGATCCAGGCTTTCGAAGTTATAGAGAGCCCCTATGTATTAATGGTTGATGGAGACGGAACATACCTTGCAAGAGAAGCTCTCTCTCTCCTTGAGCCTGTTCTGGAAGGAAAAGTCGATCATGTTATAGGTAGTCGGCTGGAAAATTATTCTCCAGGGGCTTTTACAAAGCTTAACCTTGTGGGCAACCGCCTGATTAACATGTTTTTTGACCTTGCTTACGGGGTCCAGTTAACAGACATTCTCTCAGGTTACCGTGCGTTTACGCTCGAGAGTGTGAGGGAACTTGAACTTAACAAGACCGGCTTTGAAATCGAAACCGAAATCTCTGTGGAATGCATCCTTAAAACACAGAGGGTTGAAGAAGTCCCGATTACTTACCTCCCCCGAAGTGAAAAAGGTGCAACCAAGCTAAACCCCATAAAAGACGGAATAAGAATCGGATCTACCATTTACAGGCTTGCAAAAGTGCATAACCCTATGTTTTATTTTGGGATTATAGGGTTTTCCTTTATTCTGGCAGGTCTGTTTACGGGAACTTTTGTGGTAGCCCAGTGGTTCCAGGGAATCACCCGAATCCCTCTTTCTATTCTTACGACACTGCTTATTATATTCGGTCTTCAGATGTTTATCTTCGGGATGATCAGTGACCTTATAGTAACTCTCCACAGGCAAACAGTCAGTTTAATCCAGGAAAAAAATAGGCAGAGAAAATAATAAATTTCTCTCTTTTCCTGTCGCTGCGTATTTTTTAACTATAAGGCGGAAAGTCCCCTTCTTCAATAATCTGAGTTCAAGAAGATTTTAGGTAGGGTATTTCGAGCATTATGCAGGTTTTTTCCTGTACTTATTTTTTCCTGGTATCTACTTTTTCATTTCATAAACCTTCAGCAGGAAACCCCTGAGTTTTTAGCTCAGGGGTAATTGACTCTTCATCGGATTCTTCATATTTCCCCTGTATAATCTTTCTCTAACTCAACTTTACTTGATATCTGCTTAACAATACTTAGGAAATTCTTTATAATTCATTTATTTTAATTATGTTCTGCATATTTTCGGTATCTGTAGATGGGGAAGTAAAGTAAAGTTGATTAAGGTTAAAGTTAATTTTTTAAATAATGTTAAATATAATTACTTTCCTTTTATGATCTAACTCACTATTCCCTTTACTTATGTATGAATTTTGCATGATACTCTTACATACAAATGAAAGCTTGAGGTACTAAATATGACAATCGTTGAAGATGCACAAAAAGGAATTATCACTGAAGAGATGAAGGTAGTTGCAAAGGACGAAGGACTTGACCCTGAATTTGTCCGCCGTGGTGTTGCAGCCGGAAGAATCGTTATTCCAACCTCCCCCTACAGACAGGTAAAGCTCTGCGGTATTGGAGAAGGGCTCAGGACCAAGGTCAACGCCTCCATTGGTGTGTCCTCAGACATTGTTGATGCAGACATGGAAGTCAAAAAGGCAATAGCTGCCGAAAAAGCAGGTGCTGACACTCTCATGGAGCTTGGGACCGGCGGAGACTTCCTCGGGATCAGGAAAAAAGTCGTTGACAGCATCTCTCTCTCAGTCGGTTCAGTGCCTCTCTACCAGGCTTTCATTGAAGCTGCAAGGAAGTACGGTTCAATCGTGCACATGACCGAAGACGAGCTCTTCAACGCAACCGAAGCCCAGGCAAAGCTCGGAACCAATTTCATGGCAATCCACACCGGGATCAACAACATTACCCTTGACAGGCTTAAAGCCCACGGCAGGTATGGCGGACTCTGCTCCCGTGGCGGCGCCTTCATGAGTGCCTGGATGCTCCACAACGAAAAGGAAAACCCTCTTTACGCAAACTTCGATTACCTCGCTGAAATCCTCAAAGAACACGAAGTTGTCCTCTCCACCGGAAATGGAATGCGTGCAGGTGCAGTCCACGATGCAACCGACCGCGCCCAGATCCAGGAATTGATCATCAACTCCGAGATTGCTGACAGGGCACACAAGCAGGGCCTGCAGGTCATTGTTGAAGGCCCGGGCCACGTCCCCCTCGACCAGATCGAAACCAATGTCAAGCTTATGAAGGAAATGAGCGGCCACAAGCCCTTCTACATGCTCGGTCCTCTCGTAACTGACATCGCTCCAGGCTACGACCACATCGTAACCGCAATCGGCGCATCCGTATCCGCATCATGCGGCTGTGACTTCCTCTGCTACGTGACTCCTGCAGAGCACCTTGCCCTCCCGAACCTCGAAGACGTCATAACCGGAGTCAAGACCTCCAGAATTGCAGCTCACGTCGGCGACATGATAAAGTACCCTGAAAAAGCAAAACAGTGGGACCTTGACATGGGCAGAGCAAGAAGGGAACTTGACTGGGAAAAGATGTACTCCCTTGCAATCGACCCCGAACATGCAAGAGCAGTCAGGAACAGCAGATCCCCCGAAGACTCTGACGCCTGCACAATGTGCGGCAACTTCTGCGCCCTGAAGATCGTCAACCAGAACTACAACCTCGCAAAATAAGCAGGCACTGGTAAATTCCATGAGTAAGGCTTTCGGGCTTTACTTATCTCACCTTTTTTAAACCGCTTTTTCGTGGTTTTGCTTTCATTCAGGCATTTTTATTTTTTTTCAATACTTTTTTCTTTTCTTTTCTTTTCTTTTCTTTTCTTTTCCTTTCCTTTTCATTCAGGCATTTTTCATACTTTTTACAACTTCTTTTTTTTGTTTTTCTGGCAGTTTAAAATCGATAGTTTTTTACATTAGATCCTTAAATCTATCGAAAGTTGTTTTTCTATTATTTGGCATGAAAGTCCAGGTTACTATCATTTGATGGTCCCTGTTACTAGCAGAGTTTCATGTACGTTTATTGTAATGTTGGGATGTCTTCTTAAGCGATCTGAATGGATATTTTGACTCTTACACGGGTTAAGGTTTTATGATACGAAAATCAGTTAGAGGGATAATAAGTCTCGGAATATTACTTCTTTTGCAGTTTTCTCAGACTATGGGGCTTCCGTAGAAGTCGAGAAATCTTCCGAACTCATAAGCGAAGGGTGCGCATTTGAAGAAATCGATCCCGATGATGTTACGACGGAATGGGACGATTCTAATCTCTTCAGCAGCAGGGAAGCTGCTCAGGAAGAGCTTGAGAGGCTGAAACAGAGGTCTGTGGAGATCAGCGAGACTTTCCGCCCGGAATTCGAGGAGCTTTCGGGGTCTGCCATGGAAAAAACAGGGAGATAAAGCGATGTATTACGCAATACTCGGATCCCCAATCGGTCCCCTGCTCCTTGCAGGAGACGAAGAAGGGTTGAAATACCTGCACATACGGAAAGGCAAAACGAAAATCGAAGTTCCGGATAGCTGGCAGGAAAACAAAGAGTTTTTCAAGGAAATTTCCAGGCAGCTTGAAGCTTATTTTGCAGGGCAGCTTAAATCCTTTGACGTAAAACTGGCTCCTGAAGGTACAGAGTTTCAAAAGTCCGTCTGGAACGCTTTGACAGAAATTCCTTACGGGGAAACCCGGACTTACAAAGAGATCGCAATATCTGTTGGAAAGCCGAAGGCATATAGGGCGGTCGGGCTTGCAAATAACAGGAACCCCATTTCTATAATCGTGCCCTGTCACAGGGTCATCGGAACAAACGGAAAACTTACCGGCTATGCGAGCGGACTGGATGTAAAAGAGTTTTTATTAAGGCTTGAAGAAAACAATTTGAACTAAGAAAATCATAAAAATTCTATTTCAGTTCTCCATAAAACCGGTTTAGTTCTCTCTGAATGTTTTTCAATTTTTTCCAATTGCTCTCTTTGAATGCTTTCAATTTTTCTCAATTTATATACCAATCTCAAAAACAGCAATGGTATTATAAGATAAAATATTACCACAAGAGTGACCATTATTACTTCAGTAGCTCCTATTATCATTACAAATCCCCTCACTTTATATTATTTTAAACCGATTTATTTCTTTGTAATAATATTAATACTCAGGAGAAACCAGTATGGAGTTCAAAGACAAGATTGAGAACATCATCAAAGCAGCCGTCGCAAGTACTGGAACTGAAACTCGATATCGTGAACCTCTTGTCGGCTACGCCTCTGCCGATGACCCCATTTTCAATGAAATGAAGGAAATTATTGGTCCCCACCACCTGCACCCAAAAGAGATTTTCCCTGAAGCAAAATCCGTGGTGTCCTTTTTCCTTCCTTTTGAAAAGGAACTTGTGGAACTGAACTGGAAATCTCCGGGCCCGGTAAAGGAATGGATTCAGGCTAAAAGTGAAACTGACAGCCTGATCAGGGAAATAAATGAAAAACTCACTGTGGAGCTGGCGAAAGAAGGGATAAAGGCAGTTGCTCCTCTGATGGTTTTTGACCATGATAAATCCGGTTTCGATGTTGTCTGGTCCCACAAGAGTGCCGCTTACGCTGCGGGGCTGGGCACTTTTGGCGTCCACCATATGCTTATCACAAAAGCCGGGTGTGCGGGACGCTTCGGGACCCTTTTGATCTCGGCTGAAATCCCTCCCACTCCGCGCCCTGATGAAGAGTTCTGCCGTTACAAAAAGGGCGAAAAATGCCTGGCCTGTGTGGACAGGTGTCCTGCCGGAGCCCTCAGTATAAGAGGGCTTGATAAAGAAAAGTGTTACAGGCAGCTTCAGGAAAATGCCAGGGCTTTTCCCGAACTTAACCAGTTTGCCTGCGGGAAATGCGCAACTGGACCCTGTGCCCTGAGGTCTCGCTGAATTCCGTTGATAATGGGCTCATGTTGATTTTGAACTTTCGCTGAAATAGACTTTATAGATGGAAAGACGAATTAAAAATAGAGCAATATGTCTGTCATCACCCTTACCACCGATTTTGGAGACCTCTACCCCGCAGCCATGAAAGCTGTTATCCTGGGTATGAACCCCCATGTGCAGATTGTTGATGTGACTCATTCCGTCCGGCAGGCCGGAATTCGGGAAGGGGCTTTTGCCCTTTATTCCCTTGTTCCTTATTTTCCGGAAAAAACCGTGCACATCGGGGTCGTTGATCCCGGGGTAGGGACTTCAAGGCGTGCCCTTGCAATAAAAGCCGGGGCTTTCGGAAGTGAGCAGTTTTTCGTGGGTCCTGACAACGGGCTTCTTATCCCTGCTGCCCGCCGGCTGGGGGAAATGGAAGTTTATGAGGTCACAAATAAGGAACTAATGCTTAAATCGGAGATTTCCGCTACCTTTCACGGCAGGGATATTTTCGCACCAGTTGGAGCCAGGCTCTCAAAAGGCTTCCCGATTGAAGAGGTCGGGCAGAAAGTTTCGGATTTCGTGGACCTTGATTTCGGATATTTTGGAGTTGACGGGCCTTTTCTTATGGGAAAAGTTGTTTTTACGGACAGTTTTGGAAATGTAATTACGAATATCCCGGAAGATGCTGTTCTGAGGTTCTGCACTTTTGGTTCGAAGGTAGAGGTAAACGGCCGCAAAGTCCCTTTTGTCCAGACCTACGGCTTTGCCGGGAAGAAAGAGGCGCTTGCTCTTATCGGCAGCCACGGTTTTCTGGAAATTGCTGTAAACCAGGGAAGCGCTGAGCTGCAGTTCGGGCTGAAGGGAGGAGACCCTGTTGCAATTAAAATATTATAAGTAACCTCGCTCTCAGGCGGGAGAATTATTATATAATATTATTAATATTAGCCGTCTGTTAAATATGAAATTAACTTATGTAAAAACGTACAAACTGGAATTTTTTTTCTTTTCGATTCTTGTTTTTTTGAGCTATGTTGCTCTTTCCGGAAATGATCCCGGAACCGGGACCGACATTATGAGTGATTATTTCTGGATACCTTCTGCGGTTATGCAGTCGATATCTGCAGTATATGCCGTATTTATTGCTATTTTTGCCCTGTCCCTACAGAGGAACCAGGACAGCATCCATTCGATTGCAAACCGGTTAAAGCCTCCTCTGAAAATCGTATCCTACACGGCTGCAGGGAGCATCTATCTCAATGGGCTGGTACTTATCGTTTTCAGCTTATATTCTCCTTCGGAAGTGAAGATAAAGCTCATGCTTTTTACTTCTTTGCTTTCATTAGTAGCCTCCCTCGTCGCCATCGTTTATCTGTCCCTTGAGATGTTAAGTGATGTTTCCGGGCTAAAAACTTCTTCCGAGAAGTTTGCTCACCTCTCGAATCTCCTCCGGGAGCTTGAGAGTTGGGGCTCTTCAGGGCAGATGGAGCTCAGTGCCGGGGATACGGAGTTCTGCGTCCAGGCCCTTGAAGACGAAAAACCGGAGGTCCGGCTGGTTGCGGCTCAGCTTCTGGGCAGGCTCGGAGATGAAAATGCAGCAGATGCGCTCTTAAGAAAACTGGCAGATAAAAACTCCCGGGTCAGGGAAGCTGCAGTTGAGGCTCTGGGCAGGGTAGGGGACGAAAAAACCGTCGATGTGCTTGTTGAAAAGCTTGAATCTAAAGATCCTAAATTCAGGCTGCATATTGTCCGGGCGCTTGCCAGGCTTGGAGATGAAAGGGCAGTTGAACCTCTTGCCAGAAGGCTGGACGATAAAATCCTTGAGATCAGGATTGCTGCAGTCGAAGCTCTGGGAGACCTCAAAAGCCGGAATGCGGTAGATAACCTGCTCACAAAACTGGACGACATTCAGATAGGCGGTACTCCTGCAGAACTTCAAAAGTATGTCCTGACCGCTCTTGGAAAAATCGGGGATAAAAGAGCCCTTGATGCCATTCTCTCCAGATTGAACGACCCGTCTCCCGGGATTCGAAAGCATGCTGCTGAAGCCCTTGGAAACCTGGGGGACGAGCGCTCTGTCCCCTACCTGGTCAAAAAACTGGCTGACCCCAGCCCTGAAGTAAGAAACGCTTCCGTATACGCTCTGGGGAAAAGCGGAGACAAACGTGCAGTTGAGCCTCTCCTCGGAATGCTTGAAGAAACCGACCCCGAGCTCAGGATTACTGCCGTATATGCACTGGGAAATCTCAGGGCCCTACAGGCTGTAAGCCCGCTTATCAAAATGCTGGACGATGATAACCCCTGGGTTAGAAAGGGTGCCGCATACGCCCTCGGAAAAAGCGGAGATAAAAGGGCAATCGAAGCCCTCCTCACAAAATTAAATGATATGGACCCTGAGGTCAGGAGAGTTGCAGCCGGAGCCCTTGGAATAATAAAAGATGGTTCCGATTCCAGGTAAGTCTCAGGTAAGATCTGTGAGTGTCTCTGGTGGAAATTGCAGTACTTCCTGACAATCATGAACCTTAACCAGTGAACTGATACTCATGAGTCGGATACTATGATCTTAAACTCAAAGTATTTTTTCTTTCAAGACAGGCGCTTCTTTACAGGCGCTTCTTTATTTCTTCAAATTCTTCTTCAGTAATCTCGCCGTTCTCATACCTTATCTTTGCAAGCTACAGCTCAGAATTTTCTTCTTCCTGCGGCTCTTCTTCCTG
>JBFHIK010000060.1:0-10128 GCA_041596555.1 Methanosarcina sp. | reverse complement strand
GGGGCAAGGAAATATGCAGGGAAATATGCAGGGAAATATGCAGGGAAATATGCAGGGAAATATGCAGGGAAATATGCAGGGAAATAAAGGAACCAGAAAAACTCATACACAGACTCATGCAGCAGCAGTAAAGCCTGTTGAAGATAATGCACGGGAGGAAAGCTGATGATCGATACTTTGCAGATGCTTGTAACCATTGCGGTAATAGCCCTTGCGACCTTTGCTACAAGGGTTCTTCCGTTCCTGTGTTTTGGCTCAAGGGAGCCGCCTGCAATACTTTCAACGATTGAAAAAAACCTGCCTCCAATGATTCTCCTGCTGCTGGTCATTTACTGCCTGAAGGATGTGCAGTGGCTTGCAGCTCCATACGGGGTTCCGGAACTGTTTACAATAGGGGTTGTTGCAGGGCTGCACTTCTGGAAACGAAACGCCATGCTCAGCATCTTTGCAGGGACAGGGCTCTACATGGCACTTGTGCAGTTCCATGTTTTTTCGTTTCTCTAAGCTTCTCTCAGATCTTTTCTCCGGAAGAAAGCAGTATTAGGGCAGAGAGCAGAATCATTCACAATTTTTATATACATTAATTTTAATGCATCTTGCAGTGAAGTGACTTCAAATGGCTGAGAAAAAAATAGACTTATCTTCAATCAAAAATAAAGGTTTTCTGCCTCAGAGGCAGGAAGACATGTTTTCAATGCGGCTTAAAGTCGTTGGCGGCAAAGTGGACGCCGAAAAACTTCGGGAAATTGCGGATGCAGCCGAGAAATACGGCTATGGCTATGTCCACATAACCTCAAGGCAGCAGATTGAGATTCCTTTTGTTAAACTCGAAGATGCGGAAGAAGCCAGCTATGAGCTTGAAAAGCTGGGTATTTCAGGAGGCTCTTCCGGTAAGAAGGTAAGAGCTGTAGTCGCCTGCCAGGGGAATACGGTCTGCAGACACGGTTTGATTGATTGCCAGAAACTGGCTTGCAGGATTGATGAAAAATATTTTGGGAAAGCTGTTCCTAAAAAGCTCAAAATTGCAGTTACAGGCTGCCCTTCAGCCTGTATGAGGCCTCAGGAAAATGACTTTGGGGTCATGGGCACGGTAAAACCTGAAATCCTCGAAGAAAACTGTGTAGGCTGCAAGCGCTGTGAAAAGGTGTGTAAGGTGGGAGCAATAAAAGTCCTGGAAGAGAAAGCCCACATAGATTCCGAAAAGTGCATCCTCTGCGGAGCCTGTATTGCAGCCTGCCGGAAAGATGCTCTGAGAGCAGAAAAAACCGGATGCACGATCTTCGTTGGCGGCAAAGCAGGACGTCAACCCAGGCACGGGACAAAGCTTCTTGAGCTTGCAGACGAGAAGCAGCTTTTTTCAATCCTTGAAAAAACCTTTGAGTATTACAGGAGAGAAGGCCTTGACGGGGAGAGGTTCGGAGAACTCCTTGAAAGGCTGGGTATTGAAAAATACAGGGAAGAAGTCCTTCCCTGAGCTCCTTTTAATTTGTGGAAACCGGTTAATTTTCCGGCTTTGTCTTCTTTGAAATCCAGATCCCGAGTGCTCCCAGCCCTGCCAGCAGTGCAATAAACTTTATTAACCCTCCAAGGAAGGGAATTTCATACACTATTGCAAATATAACCGCTCCGGTAAGGTAATATATCATTTTCCCGGCTTCTTTTTTAAAGACCTTAGAGTAAATCATTTCCCCTGCGAGCAGTTTTACCGGTACTGTAGCGATAAGGGCTGCAAGTGCCAGCATCAGCATCAGCAGGATAGAAAGGCTCCACCCGAACATTGTAATTAACAGGATTACGGAGAGGACCGGAACAAAAATAAGGAGCACTAAGCCCAGCAGTCCGGCTTTCAACGCTGAACCCCTTACAATTTCCGCAAGTCCGGTTACAAAATCCGGGAAGGTATAGATAAGGATAAAGCCCAGGGCAAGAGTTGCCAGCAGCCCAAGAATGAAGGAAAAGATACTGAAACCGTCAGCTCCACCTGTATACTGGTTTTGTCTGGTTACGGGTACGATACTCAGGTTTCCTGCTACCTTATCTTCAAGGTCAGAAGGGTAATTTTCGGCTTCAAGTTCAAGGTTCCCTTTAAGCTCAAAGTCCTCGCCTGTTCGGAGGGTACTGGCAGAGACTGACCCGTTTCCATTGACAATCCCGTTAAGAGTTACCTCCCCTCCGGCCAGCAGGATATCGCCTTCAACTGCGCTGTTCTTCGAGAGATAGATCTGACCACCGGCTGCTACCAGGTCTCCGCCAACATTTCCATTAACCCGAATAGAGCCTCCGGCTGCTATGATGTTCCCTGAAACATCCCCGTTAACAATCAGTTCTCCGCCGGCGCCGATGAAATCATCTATAACGTTTCCGTTTATCTCAAGCCTGGACCCTCCAAGCACCAGGTCTCCCGGAATATCCTGATCGATCTGGAGGGTATCTCCGCCGCCAAAAACGTTTCCTGAGCTCGTATATTTAAGCATGGTATCTTCATCAGCGGCACCTGCCGAAAAAGGCAGTACGGCAAAAAGTATCATGAATAAAATAAGTAGTGATTCCAGCTTCTTTTCCATAAAAATCACCTTTTTGGTATCAGTGAATTTCTCCGGTTAAATCGAGTTTTTCCAGTTAAATTGAGTCTTTCCGGTTAAATTGAGTCTTTCCGGTTAAATTGAGTCTTTCTGGTTAACTTCTCCGGACGAATACCAGGATATTCTAGCTGGTATATTCCCATTTGCTGGTATATTCCCATTTAATACAATAAATAGGTATTAAAATCCCTTCAAAAAATAAAAAGACACTTAATGATTAAAAATAGGGAGAATAAGCCTCCAATCAGTTATCTAACCTGTTTTCTAACCATTATTCAGGAAGGCTTTACCAGGAATTGTCATGAATTCTTGAGGCTTCGTACCTTGGCTGTCCTGGTTTTTCTTCTGCCGGATGACCAATTGCGATTGCTGAAAACGGGGTCACATGATCTGGGATCTTAAATAATTCCCGGATTCCGGTGACAAGTTTTTCAGCCGGGTAAACTCCTATCCAGACCGCTCCCAGCCCCAGGGCATGAGCAGCCAGTAACATGTTTTCGCTTGCAGCAGAACAGTCCTGAACCCAGAAATCCTTGAATTTCGGAGTATTCCGGTCTGCGCAGATCAGTAATGCAGCCGGAGCGCCTTTTAACATCTTTGCATAAGGGTGCATTTCTGAGATTTTTTCAAGGAGATCACGCCTGTCAATTATAATGAAATGCCAGGGCTGTTCATTCCCTGCTGACGGTGCACTCATGCCGGCTTTCAAGATATTCTCAATCATATCCCTGCTGACAGGGTCTGGCAGGTATTTCCGGATACTTCTTCTGGTGAAAATCGCGTCCATTGTTTCCATAAAATTCCCCCATTCATTAATGCATTATTATAATGGATAAACCTTAGTGTTAACTATTAACTATTAACTATTAACTATTACTGCGATTCCGAAATATGTTCCCAAAACTTGACGTTTGAATCTCGTATAATTGATATACCATTGTGACAATCCTTAAAGCCATGAATAGCCGCAAATCTGAAGATTCCACTTTACCTTCGCACCCTTCTGACCGTGCAGCCCGTAAGAACAGTGAAAAGTCACCTGCCGTGAAGTCCATTCGTACGCACGAATCTTCTACTTTTTCGAGCCCTGACCTTGACCAGCTTAGAGGCCTTGTACCTGATTTTAACAACCGGCTATCTCCTATGCTGGATCTCGGGCTTTCTCCCCTCGGGAATCCCCGTCTGTGTTCCGAGTCTCACCCACGGCTGGTTTCCGACTCTGCCCTTGGGCTTGTGTCCGGTTCTCTTTCCAGCCCTTTTTCCGAACCCAGAACCGAATACCCTGAAACGCCTGTCGGAAAAAGGCTTGAGGTCATGCCTGACCTGCCCGGGAGGACTCTTTCAGGAGATAAAGTCGGCTCGCTCACCCCTGGCGTAGACCTTCCGATTGGGCTTGTTGAGAGCAGGTTGATGACTCTCAGCGGCACTGAAGAGAAGCTGAAAAATGCTGAACAGGACAGGAAGTAAAAAAGATCTGTAAAATAATTTGCTACTTATTTATCTGGAGCAGTTCACCTGCTCTTTTCTTTTAAAAAATTATGTATACTTTTCCAGTTCTGTTGTTTGGAATCAATTTTTTTGTATGGGTGCCGCTGACTTTGTACACTGTATGTTCATGAACATGCTCATGAACACGGCAACTATGGGTGTAAAATTAAATAGTTCTCTTTTTCTGAAAATATTTGTTACTTCTTTGTTTTTAGCCTATTGAATCCGATTTAGATAAGTTTTCTACAAAGCCAATTTTTTCTTATTTTTATGTGGACGTGCGGTACAGGAACAGTTTTTCCGTGTTTTTTCTTGCTGACAGTGGTTATACACCACCAGTCGGTTTAAATGTGAGTGTTTTCACTCGAAACCATGTCTTTTTTTTTAAGTGTTCCCCTTCATAAGCATGCCATAAACGGAACGGACTGCATTGATGCATTGATAACTTAGGTATAAATATTAGAATGTTGTATTAGTATCTGTTAAACAATCTTAATACAGTGCTATATATAAGATTCCCCACTTAAAAACAAACTGTATGAATATTTTAAGCTTACACGTTCTGGTTAAAGGAGCATTTCTGAACATATCAGAGTCCAAATACGAGGTTTATACCAGGTACATACTCGGAGGATAATAATGAAGTTGCATCAAGCTAAATAAGAATATTCGGGTTTTATTTTTCAAAAAGAGACTTTTTTGCATTCTAAAGAGAAAAAAGAGACTTTTTAATCCCTATTTAAAAAGAAAACATTTTATATTGTCTTTTAAAAAGGTCTGATCACGATGAAATTTCACAGTTTTAAACCATATGCAAAATATGGATTATTTCTCATACTTATAATTAGTCTGGTTGGCACTGTTAATGCAGCTACGAATCATACCGGAGGTATTGCTCTATCATGGGACGATACAGCAAATACTGATAAATGTTATCAATATTTGTCAATATTCCAGAAATATAATGCCAAGTGCACTATGAATGTAAATATAATATATCACTCTAGAATTCCAAAAGAGACTCTGGTAGATGACCTAAATGCACTGCATTCGGATGGCTGGGAAATATCCGGGCATGGATACAATCACACAGATTCAGTTATATTTCTACGGAATAACACTCCTGAGGAACTGCTAAACCAGGAAATATTCCCGAACATTGTAGATATCACCAGTTACGATTTTCCAGTTTATACCTTTGCATATCCCTATTCTCATAGAAATGATACTACTGATGCAACAATAAGTCCATATTTCCGGACACTTAGAACGGGAGCCCCCATAATTATAAACGGGAATGTAAATGAAACACCACTGGCTTATTACAAATGGGACGATGCTCAAATTCTGTATGGTGTTGAAATAGATGACCAGTCTGGTGTTAGCTTGGAGTCTATAAAATACGGGATTGATCACGCAATAGATAATGGGTACGTACTGGTGTTATATGGGCATACAATTACTGAAAATGTTACCGTAGATTATCAAACTTCAACAGCGAGACTGGATGAAATTCTAAATTATACCTGCCAGAAGGGCGGAGTATTTTATACCATGGGAGAACTGGGTAATTCGGCCTGGGTGCGACCCCCCAGATTTTCCAATGTGAATGCAAATTTCGCAATTTCTTCAGATAATGTACTGGTCGGGGAAACTGTAACTTTTGTAGATTACAGCGTCAATCATACTTCTGAACTGCTCGATTTTGGTGATGGATCTGATAGCACTACTGCAAACGTTAATCATATATATACAGCACCAGGAACTTATACAGCTAATCTGACCGTAAAAAATGACGTTTCCGATGATTCGATGACTAAAACAATTACGGTTAGTCAACCGATAACTCCTGTTGCCAGTTTTACCAGTAATTGCACAACTGGAAATGCCCCATTAACTGTTCAGTTTACTGACACCAGCACTGGGTCTCCAACTTCGTGGAATTGGGACTTTGGAGACGGAGATAGTTCAACCGAACAGAACCCAGAACACACATTCATTACAGAAGGAGTTTATACAGTCAATTTGACTGCAAGTAATGGGGTTGGTTCAAGTGCTGTAAAATCAATGGTCATTACTGTAAACCGTGTACTAACTCCTCCTGTTGCAAACTTCACTGCAAACACCACAGAAGGATATGCTCCTTTAACTGTTCAGCTTACTGATACATCCTCCAACAGTCCCACTGAATGGAACTGGAACTTTGGTGATGGAACCAGTTCAACTGAGCAGAATCCAACTCATTCTTATTCCCTGGCAGGAAACTATAACGTTAACCTGACAGTAAGCAACGCAGACGGCACGGATTCAAAAACTGCTGTTATAACTGTGCTGGAAGAAGAGGAAGACGAAAATGATGGACTTCCTGTAGCAAACTTCAGCACAAACGTCACCAGTGGCTATGCTCCCCTTTCAGTCCTTTTTACTGACCTTTCAGAAAACGCAACTTCAAGGAGCTGGGATGTTAACAATGACGGCATCGAAGACTCAACCGAGGCAAGTTTTGTTTATACATACACTTCTACAGGGACTTACACAGCTAAACTGACTGCGAGTAATGCAAACGGCCCGGCTACAAAAACTATTCTGATATATGTAGATAAAAAGAGCAGCAGTAAAAGCAGCAGTAGCGGTGGCGGTGGCGGCTCTCCTGAATCTTCAAGAAACATCGAAGTAAAGGAACTTTCCCAGGTCTTCATTTCAAACGGAAAAGCTGTAAAGTTTGATTTCACGAAGGCAGCAACCTGTGTTGTTTCTGTGGGCTTTGATGCTAAGAAGACCGCAGGTAAAATCACAACGATTGCTGAACAATTAAAAGGTAAGTCCTCACTGGTTTCCCAACTGCCTTCGGATGAAGTCTATAAATCCTTTAACCTGTGGGTTGGAAACGGTGGGTATGCAACTGAAAAGAACATCGAAAACCCGGTTATCTGCTTCAAGGTTGAAAAGACCTGGATACAGGACCAAAATATAGACCAGTCTTCAATCATCCTGAACAGGTACAATGACAAGAAATGGAATCCATTGCCCACAAGAATATCAGGGGAAGATGGCAAATATCTGTATTTTACAGCAGAAACCCCAGGATTCTCACCTTTTGCAATAACAGGTAAGATTACAGCAAAAGAAACTGTGAATGAAATACTGCCTGAACCTGACACTCAGGACCCTGAACAAAACGAAAATACAAAATCAGAAGTTGAACAGGATTCTGAGCAGAAGGAAAAGACAGGTATTCCTGGATTTGAAATGATTTACTGTATTATCGGGCTGCTTGGAGTGTTCCTGCATAGAAGACGATAAAAAAGAATAAATTCAATTACATGGTAGGGATAATTGATCCCACTATCTAATTTTTTACCTTTTTTAAGTTTATATGAAATTCTCACAGTCTCTTTTGCCTCTTGTGAAGATACTCCCCGATAATGAAGTTGAATGAAGTCAATATATGCGTGATCAATTTTAAGGGCATTCGTCTCCCTCAGGCACTGAAAACGCCGGAAATGATGATTATTATGGTTTATAAAGGATGAAAATCAGTAAATTTTTACTTTATACCCTTGCCAAAAATTCATTTTTTTTTTCTTGAAAATATGGGTTTAGAGGGTTGATTCACCTGAAATAAGGCAAACGATCCTGATTATTTCTTTTTCTGATTGAAAAAAAGTCGGAGAAGTAGAGGTAAATCAAAAATCTTTAATAACCCCCGGAAGGGGGGATTATCCTGTGAACCCGTTTTTGGTACTCCCGATATGTGCCGCCAAATTGTGACACCAGCCTGCTTTTTTCTAGATCCCTTATAAATATTAGAAGTTCACGCAATATAAAGCAAACGACACCAATCAATAATGCTTTTTGAGATTGCCCACTGTCCTCTCAAATCGCCTCTATGGAAAAACGAAAATTATCAAAAATTAAAAGACACATGATAGAACTTTTAATTGGATGAAGAAAACAAAAGCATGAAGTCAATTTATCCCTTGAAAATGATGCTTCCGTCAAATGAAGAAAAAAATATGGACCGAACTGAAAAATCAGTTCTATTTTATCTATTTGCATGGTATTATCTCAGGCATTTGACCCTGATTTTTGCCCAGTGATTAACAAATTGATGGCAGAGTAGGGAACAAAGTTTCGAGACAAAGTTTAGAGATAAGGCTTTCCATTTAGTCTCTTTCTTCTTCCTTTTCAGGGTTCATGAACTCTTCATAACATGTGATACAGACATATTTATCTTCAAGGGATTTTTCTTTAAAGTCCACCTTGAGACCACCAGGTTTTGTGGTTCCTACCTTTAAGATATAGAAATGTTCACCGAATTCGATTGGCTGCCCACATCTTGAACATAAGAAGGGTGGATTCTCAATCGAATCAGCTGCACACTCAATGCATATCAGATCGGACTTATCCCCATGAACGTCCTTGAATTTTATTGGTTTCATATCCTGGCTGGTATCCACGACCAGCACGTCTTCCTTCAGTTTCCGCCCACAGATATTGCAAACTTCTTCCATTATGTCGTCTCCCTTCATTACGTCTTCCCTATTCCCAGAGGATTTCTCATAAAATACTGTATTGTGCCTACAAGAGGTTTTAGTATTTTTGTTTTTCACTCAATTTTATTCCTCTTTTAGGCTTGCATCTTATTTATATCAAATATGATATTTAAAAATATTAATATTTAAAATTATTGTCATTTGACTCAGTATCTCCAGCTATTCCCATTTTAGTTAACACGATCTTCATTTAACCTTATTTTTTTTGATTTTGCCTTCGATAGATACACACATAACACAAAATTTTTCTCTCAATCCTGTTTGATGATCGGCTCTGGTGCAACAGGTATTACTCCCTTGAAATCTGGATGAACGATTGCTTCACTCAACATTTGGTGATACCAGGTAACTTCACCCGTTTTCGAGCTCGTTTTTGTACAACAAGATTCATAATGAATCTTATTCGAAGAGAAATAGCCTGTACCATCTATGGATAACAGATAATAATCATCCATATAAACCACTTTTTCCAGGCATTTTCCTCGTTGTAACTGACGGAAAATATCATTGAATAAAGGCTCAATGCTAACTGGTGTCAAGGCCGGTGAATAATTCCCCATTTTAGCCGGATTAAAATTCCCCAATTCACAATCCTTGAGAAAAGTTTGAGGCTCATAGATAATGCTGAAAACGGAGGAATGGCTATTGATACGAGATTTGTATTCACAAGGCTTTGGAATCAGCGAAATCTCCGTAAACGTGTGGAGTATCTACGAATATCGTGACCAGCATAACTAAAGGCTAATCAACTAAGGCATTTACATGCCTGCCACTTTAGTGGCGGGTAGTTGACCCATACTTTTAGTAAAAGCAATTTTTCCTCTTTCCGAGGAAAAATTGGATCTAAAATGAATCAATTCTTTCCTTGATGGAACGTGAAGAGATTCTTGCTCTGTGTGCTTCAAACCCTGAAGTTATTGCTTACATTGAGAGTCTTGAATCTCAAAATAAATAACTGAATGCTGAAAATCAAATTCTGGCTAACATATTACAATTACCTGAGTTAGAAGGCTCTTGAAGCTTTCAAGGAAAACCGGAAACGGATAAGAAAGAGTAAAAGAGTAAATCTTCAAAATTTTTGATAAGGAAGAAAAAATAGTTTTAGAAGGCTGCATCAACGTAATCAACCGACCTTTTGAAAACAGCTGTAATCATACCATTTTCATCGATCTCATTTGAACACTTGATCAGTTCCCAGCCTTCAACACCCAGGTTGTTAAGGTCTTCTTTTGCCTTTGACCACTCACTGAACCTAATCTCTTTAACATCGTATTCCCAGATGGTCACTAACATTCATCTCCAGTAAAATTGGTTAATTTTATACCATATATTAACTGGAGGAATCTTCTATATGTATCTTTTTAAAAAATAGATTTGAGAATAAATCAACTAAACTTGATCTTAAAAGGAGATTCTTAGTTCACTGGATTCTGCATCCGGAATATAGTTCCTATTTTATGTATCTGGAAATGGTTTCCTTATTCTGCATCCGGAATATGGTT
>JBFHIK010000059.1:0-10424 GCA_041596555.1 Methanosarcina sp. | reverse complement strand
TGCCTGCCAGGGTCCCCAAATGCGGTGAAGCTTGCCCTTTCTAAAATTATCATTCCCGAAGCCGGGCATATCGTCAGGCATGTAAGGGAATAATTCTCTCTTTTTTTCCTGGTTTCTTTTTCCGGACTGTGCCTTTTTTCAGAAGGATTGAGCGGTTCTGCTCCTGAAGTCTGCATCTCAGTCTGCAGCCCAATTACTTCTACATGTATTATTCTTCTTTATTCATTCTTTATTCATTCTTCTTTATTCATTCTTCTTTATTCATTCTTCTTTATTCTGTGATTCTTCTGACCCTGTGCCGGCTCAGTAGCTGACATAGATATGGTTTGCAACTTCCCTGTCCACGGCATACCGGGTCTGGTCTACCTCAAAGAAGTAGGACGGGGAGCTTCTGAGCAAAGTTACAGGCATGCCGGGCAGGATACCCATTGCTATCAGTTTCTGTAAAATCCCCGGGTTTTTCGTTTCCAGATGGGTGATCTTTCCCACTTTTTTAGGTTCCATTGATGAAAGTGTGGTAGTTTTAAGGGTGGGATTCAGAGAGATCTGTGAATTTTTTGCAATCATTTAAAGAGGCTCCTTATTATCTGTATTATCTTTGCTTCTTTTACAAGTTCGTACCCGCAGGAAGGGCAGCACTGCTTGTTGCAGTTGTGCAGTTTTCCGCAGCCGGTACATTTCGTTTCATTTGCTTTTTCGAATTCGCTTCCACAGAGAGGGCAGTTCACAGGCTCACCCCCAGCACTGTCAGCAGGGTGTTTACAATAAAGCCTGCGAGGAAGGCAGAGGGGAAAATGAAACCTGAGATTGCAAGGGCCATTTTAAATCCTCTCTCCTTTATTGTCATCATGAACTGGGCAATACAGGGCATAAAGAGGGTCAGAGTGACTGCTGCAACGACAAGCTGAACACCGGTCAGCAGGCCTGCATCATGCATTCCGTAGAGCCCTGCTGCCCCGAAGTCCCTCCTGAAAAAGCCGAAGAGAAAAACATCAGCTGCATCGGAAGGCAGGCCGATCCAGACGGTCGGGTATTCCATAGCTTTGAGGGCAAGGGCAAAAAGCCCTGTCAGCCTTCCTATCCAGATCAGCACGCTTGCCAGGACAAAGAGGGGAAGGACTTCCAGGAAGTACCAGTGCATTCTTGAGTAGGTCTTAACAGCTATGTTTGAAAGCCGCGGTATCCTGAGGGGTGGCATCTCCAGTATGAAGGTCGGAGCTTCTCCCGGCAGAAGTCTGGCAGCCAGGAAGCCTATGAAGGCAAACTCAAGCACTATCACACCTGCCCAGATAAGCAGCCCATTTGGGTTTCCGGACAGGATGGAAAGAATAATGCCAAGCTGGGCAGAGCAGGGGATGGCAAGGGCGAGCAGAATGGTCGAAATCAGCCTTTCTCTTTTTGTCTCAAGAGTCCGCGTGACCATCGTAGCCATAGTTGAGCAGCCAAAACCAAGCACCATCGGAATTACTGCCCTTCCGCTGAGCCCTATTTTTTTGAACATCCCGTCCAGGAGCAGGCCCAGCCTCGGGAGGTATCCCGTATCTTCGATTATTGAGAACACCAGGAAGAAAGCTCCCACTATCGGCAGGATAAGGGCAATTGCGTAGGTTACAGCCTGCGTAAATATCCCATAGTCCCCTACAAAGAGGTCCTGCAGGGCAGGGTAGGGCACAAGGGACGTGAACCAGGTGCTTACCAGGGGGTTTATGTGCTCTCCGAATACCGTGTTTTCCAGGAAGTCAACAAGTGTGCCTGCTGCAAAGACCCCCACGAAAAGGTAGAGCCCGAAGTAAAGGATAAGGAACAGCACCGGAATGCCAAGCAAAGGATGGGTTAGCACGCTGTCGATGTTTTCTGCGAGGAGGATTTTTTTCGTTTCCCTTTTTTTCTTTTCGGTTTTTGCTTCCTGCTCTGTTTCTTTTTCCTTTTCCTGCACTTCCATTACCTGTTCCACGATTTCGTTTACAAGCTCCTGTCTTTTGAGGGTGAACAGATAGGACAGAGGAATTCCAACCTTTATCGAGGCTATTTCTGCAAGTTTCTGGCACTCTTCAAAGCCAGTTTCACTGCCCTTACTTTTCTCACTGCCCTTACTTTTCTCACTTTTCTCACTTTTCTCACTTTTCTCTCTTTTACGCCTGTATACCTCACCGGGGCTGTATACAAAATCAAGTGCTGTCCTGTCTCCCTGAAGCAGCAGGAGAGCGAGGGACTTTTTTGATATCCCGGTTTTTTCTGTAGCTCCCAGCAAACTTTCTATTTCCGAGATGTAAGGCTCTACTTCCGGTCCATAATCGATTTCCTGCGTACTTTCCTCATGAGTAAATTCCATAATTGAAGCTTTGAGTTCTTCAATTCCTTTCCCTTCACTTGAAACAGTGCCTACTACAGGGATTCCGAGGGACCGGCTGAGTTCCTGTATATCAATTTCTATTCCCCTTTCCTCAGCTTCGTCCATCATGTTCAGGACAAGGATAAGGGGGAGCCTGGCTTCAAGGAGCTGGAGTGTAAATGAGAGCATGCGCCTGAGATTCCTGGCATCAACCACATGCAGGCAGACAAAGGTTTTCTCGTCAAAGAGCAGGCGCTGGGAGACTCTCTCTTCCTCGCTTACAGGGAGCAGGGAATATATTCCGGGAGTGTCGATAATTTCATACTCCATGTCTCCTATCCTGCTTTTCCCCCGGCTGACCTCAACTGAGGTTCCCGGATAGTTGGAGACTACAGTATAATTTCCTGAAAGGGCATTAAAAAGACTGCTTTTGCCTACATTGGGGCTTCCTACAAGTACAATTTTGGGCAGCCCTTTACCCGGGGTGCAGTCTTTTTTTCCCCGGCAGCACTCCTTTTCAGGACAGATAATTGGTAGTTTCATGTTTTGACTCTCATTTATGCTTTAACTCTTATCTTTAGGTAGCCCTAAATTTCTATTTTAGCCATATTTAGGCATACCTAATATTTAAGGTTAATGAAGTACCTCCTGATTTTTATAGACGGGCCTTAATTAAAAACATCAATTTAAAAACATCAATTTAAAAACATCAATTTAAAAACATCAATTTAAAAACATCAATTTAAAAACATCAATTTAAAAAAGTCTCAAACTAAGGAATATCTCAAAAATAGCTTTTAACCTGAGATTACGTTGTCAAATGTGGTAGCCTGTTTAGTGTGGGGTAGCTGGCAGTTACTTCGCAAACTCTTATTTTTCTTTAATTTCTATCTCTCTGCTCATGTTTCTTAAGTATTCGAACAGGTCTTTTCCCCATTCTTTTGCCTCGGGTTCGAAGCTAATTACATACTGGCGGTCAAATCTTCCGTTTTCATTAAACAGCCCCAGAATCATTATTTTATCAGAAGATACAACGGCTGCAGGGGTTTCCACTTCTTTTTTGTCCAGAATAAAGAGACTTGTGTCCTTGAGTCTGAGAAACTCTCCTACTTCTGTTTTGAAATCCTCTGCAAGTCTCAAATACACAGATTCACTCAGGACGAGGGATATCTCAGTTCCTTTTCTGGCAAGCTCCAGGAAAAAGGCAGGGAATTGGGGGTGAAAATAGGAGAAAAACATGAGGATATGGTTAGAGTTAGAAGTATGCTTCACGAATTCCGGGTTAAGATCAAAAGTATGGCTCAGGTCCGGTTCTATCAGGCTATAATTTCCAAGGTCACTGATCCGTTTTATAATATGAGGGGGAATAGGTGCGAGTTTTCTGTCTGCCCAGAAATCCTCATTTTTCTCAAAAACCTCCAGGGTAGCAAGAAGAGGCTGCATTTTTTCTATAACAATCTCTCCTATCAGGCTTAGGCGATACATTCCTTCGTCGAGGATTACGAGGTTCTGTTCTTTCAGCTTCTTTATCTGGGGAAGGAGAGCGGTTCTTGGAACCTGGAGCCTGTCAAGAATTTCCTGGGCATTCTTTGGTCCTTCCTTCAACAGCAGGAGAAAATCTTTTCTCTTCTCTGAAAACAGGATCAGATCAAGCAAGTTTGGGTTCATTTACAGTCGCCTCCCGGAAGTGGAAGAGGGGGATTATTTTCCGTTTTTGGTTCTTTATAGTGTTAATGAATATCAAGCCGATAATAAAGGTGTCGAAATTATTTGAAATACCTGTTCAGGTTCGGTATCCATCAACACAAAAAGCCCACATACCTGTGAAATAAGTAACTGATAAAGGAACTAACCAGCTGTTCCTTTAATTGGGCTCGCCGGGAAACTTTGATATAGATGCCCGTGCGAATGGGTGAAATCATACTCAAGGGTAAACTAGCTTCAAGGTAGAAGGAATTATTTCATCGATGTTGTGCATTTCTTATCACATTGATGATGTGAGCTTTTATAATTAGCAGGCGAGTTTTATCATTAACGATGTGAGGAAGGGCAATGGAGAAAGAAAAACTATACCAGCTGAAATCCGATGCGAGCAAGATAAGTCCTATTCTTAATATTGGAAAGAATGGGGTCACTGAACCTTTGATCGAAGAACTGAACAAGAAGTTGAAAGTTAACAGGCTTGTAAAGGTCAGGGTACTCAAGAGCGCAGAAGAAGGGAAAGACTTACAAACGATAGCAAATGAGCTTGCAGTGTCTACACGATCCACACTGATTGATGTGCGCGGCAGGACAGTTGTACTGTACAGGTAATTCTTTCAGGGAGCAGGTATACTTTATTAGCGTTATTTAAGTTGAAGTTTTTGAGTAACAGTATTATAATTAAGATATAATTGAGAGTACTTAAGTAGCCGAAGTATACTTCTTTTAACCTTCTCCCTACGATATCGTTTTTTTCGGGTTGATTTACAGGCGAGAAGTCTACCTTCAGAGGCAAAGAGCGCTTTTTTATCTTCATAATGAAGAACAAAGTTTTTCTGTAGAAGTGCCTCTAATAGTTAAGGTTCGTAAGTGTGGGCCCGTTTAAATGTAAATTCTTATGTAACATTATTATATATTCCACCAGCATTAATGTAAATTTCATCAGTATTATGTAATCATCAGTATTATGTAAGTTACTTATATTGAAAAACAGTTAGCTGTAAAAGTTTATTCGTACACAAGCCCACATAGCCTCAGTATTTGAGGTTGATTTCATACCTATGTACGTAAAATTAAGAATAAACGCATTGAGATCGTCATATAAGATCGTCATATAAGCACTAAAGTGCCTGGAACCCCCCTATACGGTTGAGCTGGGATACTTCTGCTTTCCTTTTATTTTCAGATCTAGCGGGGCAGATTGCACCCCACCATCCGGAGAGATAATCATGCTTGAAGATGAGTATCAACTTGACTTTTTCAAAAACAACGGTTTCGTCCGGAAGCAGTGCCAGAAATGTGGCAAGTTCTTCTGGACACGTGACCCTGAAAGAAATACTTGCGGAGATGCGCCCTGTGATCCTTATTCCTTTATAGGGAGCCCTGTCTTTTCCAGGGAATTTAATATTTCAGAGATGCGCGAATACTATCTTTCCTTCTTTGAAGCAAGAGGGCATACAAGGATTGATCGTTATCCTGTTGTCGCCCGCTGGAGAGACGATATTTACCTTACCATTGCTTCAATTGCAGACTTCCAGCCCTTTGTAACTTCAGGACAGGTTCCACCTCCTGCAAACCCCCTTACGATTTCCCAGCCGTGTATCAGGTTAAACGACCTGGACTCGGTGGGCAGGAGCGGACGTCACCTGACAACTTTTGAAATGATGGCGCACCACGCTTTCAACAAAAGAGGCAATGAAATTTACTGGAAGGAGCATACCCTGGAACTCTGCGATGAGCTCCTTACCTCTCTCAAGGTAGACCCCTTCGCCGTAACCTACAAAGAAGAGCCCTGGGCAGGTGGAGGCAATGCCGGACCCTGTGTGGAGGTCATTGTGCATGGGCTTGAGCTTGCCACCCTTGTTTTCATGGACCTGAAGGCCGACAAAAAAGGAGACATCCTGATCAAGGGCGAGGCCTATTCAAAGATGGACAACTACATCGTGGATACAGGATATGGTCTCGAGCGTTTTGCCTGGGCTTCAAAGGGTTCTCCTACGATTTATGATGCTCTTTTCCCTGGCATAGTAAACGAACTCATGGGGCTTGCAGGGATTGAACACGAACTGGATAACTCCGAGTATGCAAACATCCTGGCGCAGAACGCCCGGCTTGCAGGGTTTATGGATGTCAGTGAAAAGGCAAACCTGATAGAACTCAGGAAAAAAGTTGCCTCAAGCATCGGGATGACCGTGGAAAAACTCTCGGCTATCATGGAACCTGTCGAAAAGGTCTATGCGATCACTGACCACACGCGCTGTCTCACCTTTATGCTCGGGGACGGAATCATTCCCTCCAATGTCAAAGCAGGGTATCTGGCACGCCTCGTCCTGAGAAGGACTCTGCGCATGATGAAAGACCTGGATATCAGGATTCCACTCTCCGAAATTGTGGACATGCACATAAAGAACATGCCCGAGTACCCCGAGTTCAGGAATAACTTCCCTGTCATTCAGGATATCCTGGAATCCGAAGAGGAAAAGTTCAACACTACCATGGAGAGGGGGCGCAGGATCATCCAGAAATCGGCATCCCATTTCAAGAAGACCGGAGAAAAAATTCCTCTTTCCCAGTTAACCGAACTCTACGACTCACACGGAATCCCTCCCGAGATGGCAAAAGAAGTTGCAGCCGAAATCGGGGTAGGAGTAGAGTTCCCTGACAATTTCTATTCCATTATTGGGGAACTGCACAACAAGGCGGAAGCAAAGGAAGAACAGGTAATTCCTTTTGCAGAAAGGCTCAAGCACCTTCCTAAGACCAAACGCCGCTTCTATGACGAGCCTACCCGTCTGGAGTTCGAGGCAGTTGTCCTTGATGTGTTTGATAACCATGTCGTAATGGACAACACATTCTTCTATGCAGAAGGTGGAGGGCAGCCTGCAGATATCGGGACCATCGCTGCCGGAGATGCCGTGTATAGGGTTGTGGATGTTCAGGTCTATGACGGTATAATTGTACATACAGTTGACATTCCTGGCAGGGAACTTGAGATCACCAAAGGCGATATTATCACCGGGAAGGTCGATGAAAAGCGCAGGATGGCTCTTGCAAGGCACCACACCGCAACCCATATTGTAAATGATGCTGCCAGAAAGGTTCTCGGAAAACACATCTGGCAGGCTGGTGCCCAGAAGTTTGAGGACCACTCAAGGCTTGACCTTTCCCATTACAGACACATCTCTCCTCAGGAAATCAGGCAGATCGAACTTCTTGCCAACCGCACGGTTATGGAAAACAAACGTGTGGTTACGGAATGGATGACGAGGACTGAAGCCGAGCAGATATACGGCTTTGGGCTCTACCAGGGCGGAGTGCCCCCGGGAGAGAAGCTCAGGATTGTAAAGGTCGGAGATGATGTGGAAGCCTGCGGTGGGACCCACTGCCTGAGCACTGGCATCATCGGCCCTATCAAAATCCTGAAGACAGAGAGGATTCAGGACGGGGTGGAGAGGATCGAGTTTGCAGCCGGAGATGCAGCTGTTCGCGCCATGCAAAAAATGGAATCTCTCCTTGTTGATTCCGCAAAGACCCTGAGCGTGCCTCCGGAACATCTCCCGGTAAGTGTGGAACGTTTCTTCGGGGAATGGAAAGACCTCAAGAAAGAAAACGAAAGGCTCAAAGAAGAACTTGCCCGAACAAGGGTTTACAGGATGCTCGGGGATGCTTCCGAGGTTGCAGGCTTCAGGGTTGTTGCCGAATCTGTTGCGGGAGCAGATTCTCTTGAACTCCAGAAGATAGCTACGGAACTTCTGAAACAGGAAAATGTAGTTTCCCTTCTTGCAAGTGACTTTGAAGGCGTCAAGCTTGTAGCATCTGTCGGAGAAAAAGCCCTGAAATGTGGAATCAATGCCGGTAGCCTTGTTCGCGAGATGTCTAAGATTGTCGGTGGAGGCGGAGGCGGAAAGCCGTCCTTTGCAATGGGCGGCGGAACTGATCCCACAAGGATACAGGATGCACTTGCCAGAGGGCTTGAGCTTGTGAAAGATGCCTGCAAGGAAGCCTGAAAACCTGACGGATTCTATCTGGCTGAATGGCTCGATAGATCACGATTAAGCAGAAAATCAAAACAGATACCGGGTTTTTAAAGCCCGGTTTTTTACCTTTTTTAGTTTCTGGATTTCTCTTTTTCAGATCATTTTTTGAGATTAATAAAAGAATTTGAGTATTACCTATTTTGAGTATTACCTATTTTGAGTATTGCCTATTTTGAGTATTGCCTATTGCCGTGTTTTTCAGACCTTAAAAAGCACTTCACAGAGGATTGCAACGCCGTCTTTTACAAAGAGGTGGATGGTTTTCTTCCCTTCAAGGCCTTTTTCTATTTCATTTCTTACTTCCCAGTAGTCCTCGGGTTTTACTCCTGCCCGAAGCACGACACTCCCAACGTTCCTGTCCTTCAGGAACTTATTGATTTCCCTGGGTTCAAAAGGGGTGACTTTCAGGACCAGGTAGTGATGTTTGATCATGGACTGCTTTATCAGGGCATCTGAGGTCAGCAAAAGCCTCTTTTTGTCAACCCTGAAAAGTTCGAAAGCCCCTACAATAGGCCCTGCCATCTCCATCATGGAGTCAACAAGTTCAGGCAGCAACCCTGCTGCAACCACTGACGGCTCGGGTTCATAAGCGCAGAGTTTCATATTTTCCGCTTCCCTTATTTGCGGGAGAGGCATATTCTTTGAGACCAGCCCTTCGCCTGCAGGAAGAGCCACAGCAAGCCGGTCATACTGTTTTAACCCGCCGAAGTAGAGAGTCAGGCGGTTGAGCTGCCCTTCCAGGGAAATATATTCTTTTTCGCAGTCAAAAGGAATCCTTTCCGGCGGCATCTGGGGGGGAGCTTCAAAAGCGAAATTTTTTGTCTTTTCCCCATAAGCCGAAAGCACATTCGGGATTCCGGGCTCAAGGCTTGAGACATGCCTCTCATCCTCTTCTGCCGGGCGGAAAGGGTCTGAAAAGACGACATCTACTGCCGGGATCTGCTCGATCACTTTCGGGTCAAGAGCGTCTCCGCAGATGAATTTTACATTATTAAGCCCGTACATCTCGCAGTTCTGTTTTGCATACTCGATTTTCTCGGGGTCGATTTCCACTGCATATACGAATTCGCACTGCTGTGCAAAAAAAACAGTCTGCCCTCCAATCCCGCAGCTGATATCAGCAAGAGACTTGCATTTCAGGCGCTGCGCCCTGTAGCGGGCAATAGGCTCAGGGGTTGCAAAGCGCACGCTTTCCTTATCCCCGTGCAGGGGTTTTTCAAATTGTTTTCTCCGTGCCACATCGATCAGGAAATAGTAGATAGTTTATGGGATTTAAAGGCAACTGAATAAGAGGTTCTGGAACTTTCTTAGTTTCGATCCTCATTTTGATCCTCATTTCGATCCTCATTTATTTGATCTTGCTTGCGAATATTTCAGGATAATTCTGCGTCTTTGGAAAAAAAGAATTTCAATCTTTGTTTTAGTGGGTGGTATTCCTGACGAATCAAGCATAGCCGGGAAAATATTCTTGCTTTATCTGCTCCTCCGGCACTCCCAGCTCCCTTAAAAGAGATACCATTGCGTCCACCATCTTCTTTGGGCCGCTTGTATAGAAGGTGCGCTCCATATAATCCGGAATAAATTTTTTTACCATTTCGGCATTGATCCTCCCCGTCACTCCCTTCCAGTCCAGTTCGGGTCTGGTGATTGTTTCAATTACTTTTATGTTAGGTTTTTCCTTCTGCACACTTTCAAGCTCGTCCCTGAAGGCTATGTCATTTTCATGGCTGTTAGAGTAAAGCAGGGTTATACTGGCACCTAGTTTCTTATCGATCGAATATTTAATCATGCTTCGCAGTGGCGTTATACCTATGCCTCCCGAGAGCATGCCTACCTTATCATACTCGCCCTGGAAGGTGAAGTCGCCATAAGGTCCCGTTATAGAAACCTTATCACCTGAATTAAGGTCTGCCAGAGCATTTGAGAAGGGATGACCTGTTAGCCGTTTGGTAATCTCAAGGAAGCCTTCCGTAGGGCTACTGGATAACGTAAAATGTTTTGTCATCTTTTCAGAGCCGTCGCCCAGAGTTATGAAGGCATACTGGCCTGTAAGGTAATGAAACCCCTGAGGCTTTTCAAATCTTATACTTTTTATATCAGGCGTTCTCTGGATAGTCTCAATTACAGTGGTTTCAAAAGGCATTTTCTCCCCCAACGCTAAGAGGGCCCTGGGGGTGAGCCGTTAACCATATGTGACGGCTCCCACGAATAAATTCGCAGGCATCTATGGGATTGCACCAATGCTATGCCGCCCCAGAGCAAATATTGTTTATTCTCGCCATCAACGTTCAAACTTTTACCTATAGAACTCCTCTATAGAACCTCATAGTTTAAGTTCAGAGCAAAGTCTGATT
>JBFHIK010000058.1:0-10428 GCA_041596555.1 Methanosarcina sp. | reverse complement strand
TGGCAACCGCCGCCTCCGCCGATTCTCCGGGTTCGACAAAACCGGCTACCAGACTGTACATGCCGGGAGGAAAATTCGGGGACCTTGCAAGCAAAATCTCATGTCCCTTTTTTATAAGCACGATAACAGCAGGCGAGATTCTTGGATAGAATAGTTCCCCGCAGGCAGGGCACTCCTTTCCCCTTTCTCCCGGCTTTTGCCGGGTCTTTGTTCCACACCTGCTGCAGAACTGGTTTGTCCTGTCCCACTCCATTACCTGCACTGCCTTATTTACAAGCTCAAAGCACCCCTCACTGATATCCGAATGCGCCTGCCTGAGATCAACAAACTCCATCCCCTCCGGAGCCTTCGTATCTGCAGGAAGCTCCACAGAGTAGCAGTGCGTCCCCTCAAGCATACCAAGGTACTGTTCCCTTACCGCAGGAAGCCCGAAATCCCCAAAGTCCTTAAACTTAGGAATAGCTCCAGGGTTTTTCCTGACTTTGAGAAGAATATCACGGCCCCGGAATATGAACCAGAGAGCCTTTTCGGTCCTTCCAGCTGGCGGTTCTATGCCTATGATGAATTTTGGATGCGTGGGATTTTCCCTGTTTGTGGGGGTCATAATGCTCTTCTATTGGATTTTGTTCTATATATGATTACAGGAGTACCCAGGAGTACCATCCGAGTTGCGTCACCCGAGTTGCGCCGCCCGAATTGCGATTCGGGAGCCCGCGGTCCTTTTCGCTGCGCTCAAGAGGACTACTTTTTAGTTTTTGAGTACGTGATCCTTTTCGCTGCGCTCAAGAGGACTACTTTTTGGTTTTTAGTAGTGAGCGTTGCTCAGGAGGACTCAATTACAATATTTCTGATCCGTAAAACCATATTCACTATACTGCGTCGTTCCTGTCACGTTAGGCGCAGGAGAGCGGCTTTTCAGAGAAAAAAGTGAAAGATGCTGAGGACGCTTGTAAGTAAGAAACCAAAAAACAACAAGCAAAAACTCCCCTTTTCTTATTCTTCTTATCTTATACTTTCAATAAGCCGCCAGAAAGGTTATGGAGATACTCTATCAATACTGGGTGTAAAAAAGTTTAAGACATGGGGGGAAAGTGTTACAGGAGTTTTCCCCTTACCACCATTAACTCCTCAAAAGAAACTTTTTTTCTCCCCACAACATCGACTTCAAATCCCATTTTCTCCATTTTTGCCGTCACAGCTTCAAGCCCGGTAATCGAAGAGATCAGCACCAGAATTTTTCCACGGGGTTTCAGGTAGTTCCTGACTTCACCTAAAAACCTGTCAAGGGTTTCCCGTCCGCTGGCTCCGCCGTCAAAAGCGTAATTTAACCAGCCCGGGACTTTTTCTTCTTCGGACGTAGGGAGGTAGGGAGGGTTGAAGAGTATCAGGTCAAAAGAGGCTTTCTGGCTTTCCGGCTTCAGGGCCCTGAAAAGGTCTGTACGGATGACCTCAACCCCGTTTGATTTTGCACAGCGGGCAGCATGCGGATTGATTTCTGTTGCAAGCACCCGGACTCCCTTAACATTTGCCCTGAGCACGGCAGATACAAAACCCGAGCCTGCCCCTATTTCAAGGATTCGCATGCCCGGTTCTGCTTCTTCAAGGGCTGCGTCGGCGAGCAAAAAGGAGTCTTCGGCAGGCTCGTAGACAAGGTCTGAGGCTCCGAGTTTGATCCGGGTGTTTTTGTATTCTATTTCAACCATGTATTATCGGGATTATCGGGATTTGAGGTCAAAAATCATGTTTGCAACGAGGGCAAGCTCTTCTGGAGTCAGGTTCTCAGCTCTTTTGTTCATGAGATCTTCAGGGAGCTGGTTTACGACCTCTTTGATTTCCGGAATTTTGAGCACATGATTTGTGTTCAGGATCGAGTTTCTCAACTTTTTTCGGCGCTGGCTGAAGACTGCAGTAACAAATTCGAGAAAGAAGGCTTCGTCGCGGACCTCAAATGGAGCTGGGCGGGGAATCAGTTTGACAACTGCAGAATCTACTTCAGGGGCTGGCTGAAAGACGTCTTTTGGGACTTTCATGAGGATGGATGCATCGGCAAAGTAATATGTATCGACCGTAAGGCGGGAGTAGTCCTTGCAGTCCGGGGGAGAGACCATGCGGACTGCAAACTCATACTGGTACATCAGAATTCCAAGTTTGAATTTATAGCGCAGGAGTTTGAAGGTGATTTCCGAGGAGATGGAATAGGGGAGGTTTGAAACAACCTTGTCAAACTCGGGGAACTCGACTTTAAGGGCGTCGCCTGCAATAATCTCTACATTTTCTACAGTGTCGAAGCGGTCGTGCAGGACTGAAACAAGGGCATGGTCAAGCTCGACTGCAATTACCTTTTTTGCTTTCCTTGCAAGCCTTTCGGTAAGGTTTCCTATTCCCGCACCGATCTCAAGAACCGTATCCTGCGGACTTAGTTCAGCAGCAGCAACTATCCGGTCCAGATAGCCTGTATCAATGAGGAAGTGCTGGTCAAAGACGCCTCCCTTTATATTATACTTTTTAAGAATAGAACGAACCAGGGCTGAAACCTCCTGAATATATTAAGCGTTTGTAAGGTTTTTGTATTGTTTGTAGTATTTTGGAAGTATTTTGGAAGTATTTTGGAAGTATTTTGGAAGTATTTTGGAAAACACTTCGCAAACATTTTGTAAATATTTATTTTGAAGTAAATTAAAGCAGACGAGTTTAAGTAAATAAATTGAGTTAGTTAAAGCTAGTAAACCGTTAATAGAACCCTGTAGATTAATTTCAAAAACCGAATGTGTAGAAGCCAGGTGGGCAGAAACCTTATTGAAAAAAAATAGAAGGAAAAGATTCACCTATCATTCGGGCCCTGGTGGCGAGGAGGGGCTGTGAACAGCCTGTACTTGATGAAATCATCCTTGAGTTCTTCCATAATCCTGTGGGAAATTACTTTAGCAGGGTCATGAAGGCTCGGGATTCTCTCGCGGATATCCTGAAAGCTCTTAAAGTCCCCTTTCTTGTGTTCATCAATAATAGACCACATGAGTTTTTTCCCTATCCCGGGAAGGAGTTCAAGCATATGCAGGCGGGTTGTGATGGAATGGGCATCGTTGAAGAACTTTACGAACCTTTCTTCTTTGTGCCTGACGCAGGCTTCAAGGATAAAAGGCAATTCCAGGTTTGCTCCGTTAGTAAGGTCTTCATATCCTATCCTCTGCTTTACGTGATCTATTTCATTTCGGTCTCCAGGCCCTATATAGACTCTGGACTGGATTTCAGGAACTACACCGGCTTTAGGAACCAGTTCCATAAGAGTGAACTTTTTATCTCCTACAGCCTGCACAAGAGGTTTTTTCTGGAACGTTGACGTGCCGTCAACAGATTTTCCATAAGGAAGATAATCGAGAACCCATACATATTCCTCTCTATCCTGTGAACTCTCCATGGCTTTCCCGGATGAGCGCGGAGCTCTTTCTGACTGCCTTTCTGATTGCGGTTTGCCTGCCGGCCTCCTGCCGCCGGAAGAAGGTCTTTCGGCAGATGCTCTGCCAGTGTACGGTCTACCTGATTGCGACTTCTCTACTACCATCAGCACCCATCCTATCGATAAATATGAAACCCCATTAAGATCTGATCTATGTCCAGGGTATGCTTATCCTGAATCTTCCCAGCTTCTTTTAACTCTTTATATCTGGTTCAGGATCTTGCCCGGCTACCAGATTTTTCGAACTGTTCCCCTAACACCAGCTTCCAGATACTGGATGTTGACCCGTATCTCAGCATTCTCAGGTTCGGTGATCTCTAGAGAACCGGAGGATCCTCTGCTGCTAAATACTTCAGGTCAAGGCACTCCCTATACTTTAAAGTACTTTAACCAGATTTCGGATACTTCCTTCATGAATAACAAGATAAACTGCTATATAGCTTATTCTCTTTACTTTTTAATTATTCCATAGCTGTGAAGACATAGTCCAGAATTTGATCCAGCTCTTCATTGCTCAGGGTGTACTTTTCTTTCGCATAGATTGACCTGAGTTCGTCTCTGGATTGAGGCAGGATGTCCGCTATCCTGATCGCTATAACGGGCTTCATTTTTTCAAGTTCAAGTAACTTATTAACAAGTTCTCTTGACTTTTCTCCGCTAATTTTAGAGAACTGTTCCGCATGATGCAGGGCTTTTCTGAAACTATATGCAACCTCGAGCCCCTGTTCTCTACGTTCGTCAGCGATCCCGGAAAGTATATCCTTGACCTCGGCCAATGTCAATAACTCTTCGTTGATGACTTCCTTAACTATCATTGGAATACACTCTTTTGAATTAAAATTTCAGGTAGTTGTATTTCCTTACAGAGCAATCTTTCTATTGCTTTATTGTGAGCTCTGATTCCTGCTGCTGGCATTTAATGCCTTTCAGTACCCGGCATGCGCCCGATAAGCCGGAAATGTTATTGAATAACGTTATCCTGAACTATCTCAGCTATATGTTATACAAATGATATATAATTATAGATGTTCCTTTACCAGGATAAGAGACTAATTTTTAAAAAGCAGTTATTTCAGATCCCCTTTAAGCGTGCCCTTTTAGAAGGTCTTTAAGGGACATTAGCTACGTTACATTCAATCCTTTAGCAGGCCGTTACTCAAGCTGTTATTTGCCAAAATTTCGGGCAGGATTTCAAACCTCCGGTTGGAGGCTTGCATACCTTAAAATTCCGGACTAAAAGGAGAGATTAGGTTGTAAAAACCTAACTGCCTTGCTCGGAATCAGTACTTCTGAGGTTTCAGGTGCTGGGGAAGAGAAATGACATTCTTTATTGCATTTCCGTTGCGGACTGCCAGCATATATGAGCGACCGCGCTGTCCGATAACCTTTCCAGTAGAGCCCTGGAACTTTGGATTTGGCATACCTTTCTGGACGCTTGGGTCAATGTCAATGTGGACCATCTGTCCTTCTTCGAATTCCTGGATTGCCTTGCTTACAGGGGAAATCCCTCTTTCACGAACCGTCTTCTGTAATTTGTATCTTGTGCAGCGTCTTTCACCGTGAGAATTTGACATCGCATGTTCCTCCGTTAGAATACTCAATTAGATTTTATTTAATAAAGTTTCTGTCTAATAATTGATTTTCCTCTAAATAATATGGATATTATTTAAATGAACCGTTCATAAAATCTCAGCAGAAAACCCGTTATATCTTTAAATATAACGGGTAGTTGACTAAGCCACTCTTTCCCTTTGGCCCGACTGGCTAATGAAACTGATTCAGATTGAAATCCAGATTGGTTTAGATTAAATCCAGATTGGTTTAGATTAGCTTGATTCAAACTGTTTCAATTAATTCTAATTATTTAAAGCAGATTCAGATGCTTTGGGCTTAAATTTCGACGTTAACTACATCAAGATCTTCCACAAGCGCTTGGAATCCCAACAGCCCTGTCAGGCTCGGGTTTGTCCTGCCCTCGTCCCCGGAAACAAGCTCTTTTACGTACAGCCCGCCTTCACAGTTTACGGTTATGCTAGCATGACCGTCATCTGTCAGCTCGTCAAGCGTGATACTGTGCACGTACCTTTTCCGGACAAGATCTGCCCGCCTGTGAACTACTCGCTGTGGAGTCTGCTGGGAAATCTCTGTGCCACTCAATGTCTCAAGGCAGGATTTAAGCTTTTCCTCTGAAACAGGCTCTTTAAATGTAACTTTAAGCTTATAAGTTTTATCCGCCTTTGAGCTCTTCAGGATCTCAATCATGCCTTTTTCGACAAAACGAAGATCTCTTACCTCAACTTTTCCTGCAGCATTCTCGTTAATTCTGGCAGTAAGCGCTTCAAGGTCAGCCATGCGCTTTACAGGAGACTTTGCTTCCACCACAAAGGGCCTGCCGCTTCCGAGCATCAGGGCATCTATATCTTCCCTGCCAGAACCATGAAAAGCCGTATCAACCGCCTCAAATGCTTCTATAACAGGGCCCTTGATAAGCTCGTCTACGGACTCTGGATATTGTTTGCCGGTAAATCCGCACCTTTCACAGCCTCTGCCCTTACATGCCCTGCAGGGCCAGCGGGTCTGTGGAATTCCACGGACTTTTTTGAGGTAACGCCCGTATACATATACTGAACGGACCTGAAGCTCGAAATTGGTTGTTGCAAGGTCAAGGGTGATCACAATATCCGGGTTCTCAAAATCCACTTCTTTTTCAACCAGTTCTGCAATCCGCTTGCCTACTTCCCGGTTAAGCTCGGATTTCAACTGCTCTGCATAGGCAGTCCCTGCCTCAGCCCATAGGACCTCTTCGTTTTCACTGAGAAGCCCGCTGACCTTTGTCCCCACGAGGAAAGTAGAGTACTCAAGACCTTCGAGAGCCTTTACAGCTTTTTCTGCCCACACATCCAGTTTTTTGAACTGGTCAAGGCAGACCCAGCACTGCTCATCTTCTCCCTCAATTCTGAGAGTTTTCCTTGCACGGGCACTGCAGGGAACAAGTTCCTTTAAGAGAGAATCATCATTTTCACTTTTGTAAATGCGGTCCCCTTCAAGAACGAGGGCGAGTTTCATTGCCTCTCCGCGCTCTCTGTTGCTGAGGCCTGTTGATAATTTTGCAAACTGACGGCCCATGCAGTGGTCACAGATAGGACCTTCGTGCAGAATCTTTTTTGAAATTTCAAGTACATCCATTTTGTTTCACTTTCTCTAAGCTTTTTGTTCGGGAAATAGACATGAGGAGCGGATAATTAAAAGATTATATTGAAAGATTATATTGAAAGATTATATTGAAAGATTATATTGAAAGATGGTATTGAAAGATGGTATTGACAGATGAGATTGAGATATGATATTGAAGGTGATGCGCAATGAAGATGAGGCGCAAATTTAATGCATGTTCCCGAGAAGGTGCATCCGGATAAGTTTCTATTCTGATACAGGGAAATGTGATATAACTTTTTGGATAAAAACCTGATACAAAAACCGCAACTCAATCCTCTACCCCGGAGTTCGCTCCTCCTGGAATTTCTCCTCTTTCCGCTTCGACCCTATCCAGTTCGTTGTGGATAAGGGTTATGCAGTGGTTGGAGTGAAGGGAAATGGGACCAACTGAGATAATCTGTGCTCCTGCTTCAAAAAGCTGTTTTTCCTCTTCTTCGGTAACCCCGGTGTGGTCTCCCAGAATAAAAACAGGGTCCCGGATTTCACCGGCAAGTTCTCTGATATCCTTGCCGTCTTCTCTAAGATAGAACAGGTTCCTGCCTTCAAAAGAAGCCAGCAGGGACTTTAAGTCTCCGTTACGAATCCAGACGCCAGGCGTGGACCGGGTATCCAGTTCGGTTGCATTTTTCAGAAGGGCTTTACTGATAAGCGAACCACTGCTTCTTTCGTCCGGGTTCAGGTATCTCAGGTGGAGCCCTTCAAACCTGATAATTTTTCCGGGCTCAGGCTCCCCCAGAAGAAGCAGGTGAACATTCACATCCCTGCGCATTCCGAAAGAGAGAAAAAGGGCAGAGCTTACGCAGCGGCAGAGTATATCCATTCTTCCTGCCGACCCGGGAAGGTCGTTTAAAGAAAAATCGCCGCTTGTCATTGCTTTATGCCCTATGATAATGATATCACGCATGGGGCAGTATATTACATAAGGGATATAAAAGATGTGTGCATGTTCACAGAAAACCACATAACGTAAAGTGTAAAATAACGTAAAGTGTAAAATAACGTAAAGTGTAAAAGAGATTGTAGACACTAATTAAAAATCATAATTAACATGTCATGATAAGGACGGGATACAGATGAAGATACTCGCTATTTCCGACCCCCATGGGGACTATTCGAAGATAAAAAAGATCATAGAAAGGGCCGGGGACTTCGACCTTGCTGTGGTAGTCGGAGACATTACCAATTTCGGACCCGATGAAAAGGTAGAAGAGCTGGCCGAAATGTTTGATAAACCCGTGCTTGCAATTCCCGGGAACTGCGATCATAGGAGTATCCTCAAAGCTCTTGAGAATTCAAAAGCTGTAAACCTGCACGGAAAAGCCGAGCAGATAGGGAAAATCCGGTTTATCGGGCTTGGAGGTTCAAACCCTACCCCTTTTAACACCCCTTTTGAGCTTTCTGAAGAAGAAATCGAAAATGCCCTTGAAGGAATGGTCTGCTCAGCTGAAAATTCAGGCGAATGCGGGACAATAGTGCTCCTGACTCACGCTCCTCCCCACGGAGCAAGGGACGAGCTACCCTTCGGACATGTGGGCAGTAAAGCCATCCAGAAGTTCCTGGACAGGGTTGACCTTATTGTCTGCGGGCATATCCATGAGGCAAAAGGCACTGAAAAGGTCGGAAAAACAGTTATTGTAAACCCCGGAGAAGCCTGCAAAGGCGCCTGTGCCCTTATAACTATTGAAGAAACCGAAAACAAACCCATTGAGGTTGAATTCGTGGAAGTGTGAAGCAAGTTTTCGCCAGATTTTAATCAGCCAGATTTTAATCAGCCAGATTTTAATCAGCCAGATTTTAATCAGCCAGATTTTAATCAGCCAAAATTTAATCAGTCTGATTTTATATATCTGGTTTTTTATCAGGTTTCCAGGGCCGCCTGTAAAAATAATTACAGGTCCTCCATAATCTGAACCTTTTTCTACTTCCAGGGGCTATATTCATTAGCAAGAACATCCCTAACTATAGAATAATATTTTGTTTTACCCCATTTTATTTATGCCGTTTCTTACATGTTATATAAATTTATTTAAGAGTATGATTTTACTTGTGTATGGAATTACGTATGGAATTACAGCCAGAAAATCTGAGAGGTTAAGCTACGGACGTAATTAGTGAGTTCGGTTTCGATCCGGTTTTTGTGGATTTCCTGACAAAACTTGCCATTGCCTTTTTGATAGGGATCATGGTAGGGGTGGAGAGGGAGCACAGAGGCCTTGATCACGAGATCTTTGCGGGTGTCAGGAGTTACAGCATAACCTGCATAACAGGCATGCTCGTTGCTCTTGTGAGCGAATCAGCGGGGACGGGTTTCGTTTACGTAGCCACGCTTTTTTTCGCAGCTATCTGCTCCATAATTACCTATTCCAAAATATTTCTCTTCAAGAGGATAGGAGTTACAAGTCCTATTACTCTCTTCTTTATTTTCGTGATGGGTGTCCTTGTTGGCTATGACTACGGCCTGTTTGCTATTGTCTCCTCAATAGTTGTATCTTTCCTCCTTATTCAGAAGCAGCCCCTTCACCAGTTTGCAGGAAACCTGACAAAAGAAGAGCTTTACAATGCCATACAGTTTCTAGCTGTTGCTTTTATACTTTATCCGGTGATGCCGGAAAAACAATTCTTCGGGCTTGTAAACCTCAGGTCGGCAATTCTGATTGTGATCCTGGTTTCCCTTATCAGTTTTTTAAGTTATGTTCTCCTGAGAAAGTTCGGGACAAAACGCGGCATGTGTTATTCAGGCTTTCTTGGAGGTTTTATAAACAGTGAAGCTACCACCGGAGCACTTGCAGGGCTCTCAAAAAAAGCAGAGGCGATGGACGATCCCGTACTTACAGGAATTCTGCTCTGCAATATTTCCATGCTCATTCGAAACCTTATATTAGCCTTTATAGTTGATCCGACAGGCCAGACAACTCTGTTTATGCTTCCTTCCCAGCTTGTACTTATCACTGTTTCCATAGTAATAGTTATCAGGCATAGTAAGAAATTCTGCCCGATAGGCGGGGGTGAGCTTAAGATTCAGTCTCCTTTCTCACTCAGTCAGGCATTTAAATTTGGCATTGCTTTTACCCTGATTCTCATCATAGGAAACTTTGCCTATGGCATTGCAGGGACTGCCGGAATATACATAACAGCCCTGGGAGCTCTTGTTAGCAGTTCCGGAGTGATAGTCTCTGTAACCCTCCTTGCCGTAAGCGGAAATATCTCCTATGAAGTCGCAGCAAATACTGCAGTGCTTGCAAGCCTTGTAAGTACTGTAAATAAAATTCTGCTTTCAAAGATTTCAGGTTCTGCAAGCCTTTTTCCCCTCGCTAAAAACACATTCGGGATCATTGCAGTCACCGGGTCCGTGGCTTTGCTTTTATGGAACATCCTGTGAGACAAAGCAATACGGGGGAATGCCTCGGGCATGAAAGCACAGTCAAGCACAGCTATATAATATACGGATCTGATTTTGTCTCTTTGTAAAAGAAAAAGCATCGAATAATAGAATATATATAAAGCGCTGCCTATATTTATCTTTAAACGGATATCTATCCGTTAGTGTCAACTACCCGCAACTAAAGTGGCAGGCATGTAATGTGCCCTGGTTGACCAGATCACCGATTAGGAGCAACGGAAAATCGGTAAACGATAGGAAAGAAATAGTTACCCTTGAATGCCGCCTCAGTTTAAGGCTCTAAGGATGCCGGTTAAACAGTCCTGAGAGGTAGGGACAGTGCTTGCATCGTTAAACCTTTCCATATCAGATCGAGAGG
>JBFHIK010000057.1:0-10432 GCA_041596555.1 Methanosarcina sp. | reverse complement strand
GTACTCCCGAGGCGCAATTCGGGCAGCGAAAAGGACCGCGTACTCCCGAGGCGCAATTCGGGCAGCGAAAAGGACCGCGTACTCCCGAGGCGCAATTCGGGCAGCGAAAAGGACCGCGTACTCCCGAGGCGCAACTCGGGCGGGTGAGCAAAAAGAGCGGTCGTCTCTAACTACACAGTTGATCTACGCAGTTGATATCTGGTATCTGGTTCCCAGCCTGCATGATGATCTTTTTTATCTACTGTACGCGGGCGGGTTCAAGCAGGGCGCAACGCGTGGAAAGAAGAATAAGGAGATGCAAAAAGGGCATTTAGGAATAATGCCAACTAATTAACCAGGGGTATAAAAAAGCAATAAAGCGGATAAGAAAAAACTCCGCAGAGTCTATTTAACTTCGATTTCTTATCCGCCATACATTTACTTCAAGTACTTCAAATCGTTCACTTTATAAGCAAAACGCCTTTTCCACCAACGTTAACATCGCCTACTAACTTGCGATATGTAACACCTTCGACTTCTTCCGTACCTTCTTCTTTGTAGGAGGGGAGCAGATCGGATACCTCACCTTTGATGATGACAGTGCCGTTCTTCATCTCGCTTGCAGGCATGGTTGCGTTGCCTTCAATGACTATTTTTCCGCCGTTGTTTGAGATTGCGGGAAGGAGCCCTACATTGCCTTTTACGAGGATCTCTCCTCCGCACATGTGTTCTCCGAGGTAGTCCTTTGTATTGCCATTGATGGTAATCTTTCCTCCGCGCATGCCGCAGGCCTCTCCGCGGTAACCTGAACCTACATAATAGGAAGCGTTTCCGTTGAGAATAATTTCTCCACCTGTCATCTCGCAGCCAAGCCAGCTGTCAGCATCGCCATTGATTACAACTTTTCCGCCTTTCATGCCAAAGCCGCAGTGCATATCCACGTTGCCGTTGATCTCGATCTCTCCGGCGCTCATGTTCTGCCCGATACGTTTTACCCTGGAGACATCGCCTTCGAAAACAATCTTTGTGTTTTCCACGGAGTCGCTGCCTTCTACCTCTACATTGAAGAGGTCCCCGAGGGGACACTGTCCGTTTCCGTACCAGACAGGAATCGCCTTAATCTCTTCTGCGGTCTTGCCTGCAAAGTTGTCAGGGTTTACATTATCGGCTTCAATGGGGATTTTATTTGCTTTTTTGAGGGAAAGTTTTACAACCTGCATTTAGAACACCCCTTCTGTGCCGATTTCAACAGGATTCTCGAGGTACATATCCTCAACCATGTAATTGGATTTGCTCACCGTGTAGTACTTCTTAAACTTGAGGTCCAGATCTTTCTGCATGGTGCTGTCTATGTTTGCGGGGACCTTTGCATTCACCCAGTAGATCCTGCCTTTAGGAGTGGCTTCGATTTCTCCGTCCTTTACAACGATTTCTCCGTCTTTAAGGGTATATGCCGCACTTGAGAAAGCTTTTTTGACCTTCGCGTACTCAGTAGCCGGGTCAATCTGGCCTGGGAGGATGTCATAGATTGCAATATCTGCATCTGACCCTGCTTTCAGGTTTCCTTTCTCCGGTCTGCTGTATATCTTTGACTGGGTGCTCCTTGTCATTACAGCAAGTTCGTAGAAGTCCAGTTCCCTGTCAATTCCGGGCAGCACCATCCTGTCAAGAGCCATCTTGGAAAAGCCTGAGATAATCTCTTCTCTTCTTTTTGCGCTCATCAGGTAGGTAAAGGCTTCAGGATAGTTCACGAAAGAGCCGCCGTTAGGGCTGTCGGTTGTGAACATGATTTTCCAGGGGTCTTTTACGAGCAGAGCAAGCTCAAGCCCGATTGCCCATTGGACTGCATTTACGAAGCTCTTGGGGGAATAGAACAGGGGGACGACTCCGGACGCATCTTCAAGTTCGATGTCCTGGTTGCTCCATTTCTCGTGCAGCATCCTTGAGTTTGCGTATTCTACCGGTCCGTCTGCAGTCATGGTCACTGCAGGGCCAAAGATGACCTGTCCAAGGTCGAAAGTCAGGTGGTCTGCCCCGTTAATGTAATCTGAAACCATTGGGGCCCCTGTCTCAAAGTCCCTCCAGGAAGTGCCTGCATAGGCATTGAACTGCACGTGAGTAACGTGGAGAGACTGCCTGTCCCTGCCTGGCTTTACCTTTTCAAAAAGCTTCATGGTCTCTATGGTGGTTGCATAGTTTCCGGGCTTTCCGAGGTTGTTGCAGTGCACATGTACGGAGTGAGGGAGCTGCAGGCGCTCGTTGGCTTCTGCAAGGCCCATGAGGATCTCTTCAGGGGTTACATCAAAGTTCGGGACGGGGTCATAGAGTCCGCTTACGTTCTTACCCCAACCCCAGGCTTCTCCACCGCCCGGGTTTACGATCTTTACTCCATATCCTCTTGAGGCTTTCAGGCCCCAGGCAATATAAGCTGCGAGTTTTTCAGGTTCTTTGTCCCTTATGTATTCCATTACCTGCCAGTTGCTTCCGAAGAGGGAGAGTCCCATTTTGTCAAGGATGGGGATTTCCTTAAATTCCTCGTGAGTATGCCTTGCAGCAAGCAGGGGAATTGCAGCCTCACAGATAGTTGTGTACCCGAGTTTTGCATACCTGTACCCGATTGCGTAAGTATTGGGAGTGTTGTACCCTACCTGCGCTCTCGTCTTTTCGGTACGTGCAACCTGGCCCGAAAGTCCGGGTACAAGGTTTTTTCTGGCATCATTTGGATTGATGAAGCGGCCTACGTTGATTTTTCCGGCGCTGTGGGTGTGCCCGTCAAAGCCCCCGGCCATGGTGAGCTTGCCTTCTGCATCGATAACCTTCGCATTTCCAGAGACGCTGTCTACTATCTTACCGTCTCTTATGCAGATGTCCATAGTCTCGCAGTTTATGCCCTGCGCAGGATCACAGACACAGGCGTTTTTAATCAGGATTTCCGACATCTTATGCACCTCTCTTCAGTTCCCTGACCTTTACAGTCAGGTCTTTTACGATTTCTTCGTCGGTCTTGAATTTTGAATCAATCAATTTCTTCATGCGGAGGGAGATAGCATCCATACGGTAAGCTGTACCCTCTGCTTCGATTCCCACAATTGCCGATGGGATCACCACATCTGCAAGTTCGGTTGTAGGGTTGGCATACGGGTCAATCTGGATTACAGGGATTCTTGCAAGATGCCTGACTGCTTTTTGGGGGAAGTGTGCCCCTGCATCAGCTGCAGCTATAATTGCCGCGTCCGGCTCCTCACGCACAAGCAGATCGTTTGCTCCGGTTTCTCCGGGGTTGTAATAGGGATATCCTTTTGCAAAGTCGATAGCCATCGGGAAGCCTGTCTCCCAGGTTGCTACCTGCCCGAAACCTGTAACGTTATAGTGCCCGCGCATTCCGATCATTACGGCTTTTGTGTGCTGGTTAAGGTCCGAAATGAGAGAAGACATGGCATCTCCGTTCTTGTACTTTGAGCGGGACTGGGTGACTCCCATACCGAAGAAAATACAGACAAACTTTCCGTTCTTCAGGATTTCTGCAAGCTCAATTATTTCAGCTTTAGGAACACCTGCAATGGTTTCCGGTATAACATCCTCATGCCCGTTTACGATTGAGCGGAGAGCAGTTACAAGGAGCAGGTCTGAGCCCTGTTCAATTTCCACATAATTATCAGCGAGTTTTGCAGTGTCAGTTTTTCTGACATCAACAACTACCATTTTCCTGGCTTTCCGCCCTTTCTCGGCAAATAAGCCTTTTGAAAAGCTTGAGTAACGGGACATATGCCTGGGGTGTGCATGCACAGGGTTGCAGCCCCAGAAGACGATTACATCTGCCCTGTTCTTTATTACTCCAAGGGAGGCTGAAGGAGACCCTTTCTCCTGGGCAGCAAGGGCTGATGGCCCGTGGCAGACGTTTGCTGTAGAATCTATAAGTGAACCGGTTTCTTCGGCAAGTTTAATTGCTCCACTGATCGCTTCACAGGAGGTAGAGCACCAGCCGTATGAAAGCGTCCTCCTGGAATTTACCAGGATTTTTGCGGCAGCTTCGATTGCTTCCTCATAGGAGACAGGCACAAGTTCCCCATCTTTTCTGATCATCGGGGTTTCTATCCGGTCATGTTCGAACATGCCGACAAACTTGCTGTGCCCGAGAATGCAGGCATTTTCTACTTTTGTAATCTTATTATCTTCAACAGTGACTGTGATATCGTCGCAGAGGGACCCGCAGAGGGAACATACTGCGTCTTTAATTACTGGCATATTTTTTCCTCCGATTTTTTCCAGTTTCTCCGGACCTGGATGAAAATGTGATTTTTTCGTTTCAGGGGACCTTTAATCTTCCAAATACTTCTTCATCAGGGACTTCATGTCCAGAGGCTTTTCATCCGTGACCTCAATTTCCGCAGGGACGCCTTTGAATCCTGGCATTCCGCAGCCATGGGTGTCAGGGCTCAGCACTGCATTTGCCCAGGGGCCCATAGGGATAAAGGCAAGACCGGCTGGATTCCCTCCATTTGCCTTTGCAAATACCACCACTTCCCCAAACTCGGTGGTAACCTTCAGGCTGTCCCCCTCGGAGGCACCCAGCTTCTCAAGGTCTGCGGAGTTCAGTTCGCAGTAAGCACAGGCATCAAAATAACCTTTGTGTGTTTTTGCTTCCAGATGTGCGCCCTGGTCGGCGGTCCTTCCGGATATGAGATTTGCTTTTATTTTCATGGAAATTCCTCATCTGGGGTATATTTTTAAGTCTCAATAAGCTGAATTGTTATCTTCGATGAATCTTTTTTAGAATTAATTGATCAGGTTTATACTTGTTCGGAACTTCGTTGATAACTTTTTAATCGAATCAGGGACGATGTCCCTCTTTTCCCTCTTTTGAGAGCAGGCCCCTGACAGGTCCGGCTTTGAGGTCTTGCAGTTTCAGTATCTCTGCTGTCTGGACCTGGAATCTCAGGGCGCCTCTTCCTATCCGATTTTTATATCGATTTTTCATTATAATTATATGTTTTATATATATTTATGTAGATTTATAAATAGGTGACATTTTTAAATTATGCTTTAATTGATGGAAACCCAACATGGGTGACTTTCCATGGTTTCCCTCGTTTTTAAAAATTTATGTGAAATAAATATATTATATCTTTTAAATTATATATATATTCGTTATACTGACCATACCCCAATAATCCCTTTTATTATATATTACCCTATTATGTTACCCCTAACATAACGTGCTTACTGGTGCTCTTTCCATCCCCTTAATCCCTGCTGTTCTGTCTGTTTTATTCTCCTGCCGCATTTCTGGTAAAAAAAATTATGAAACACCCGATTTTTCCCTATTCCGATCGTTACCCTTTAATATATCTTTGTCCATTTGTGTGTTGCAAGCCCGGATAGCCTAGTCGGTTGGGGCGCCAGACTCATAGGGACCTTATATGAGGCGTCTTTAATCTCCTGAGATATCTGGAGGTCGCGTGTTCGAGTCACGCTCCGGGCACTTTAATTCTTTTTCTAATGCAATGTGCTTTCCGGTAACTCTTATTTTGGAAGTTCACTTCATGAATCAGTAAAATTGAGTCGCTTACCAAGTATTTTTCATTTATAAAGCTGCCATAGAGAGCAATTAATTTCATGTACTCGGTTAAATTTTTTAAATACCCTCCTTAATATCTTCCATTCTCTTTTGTCTAAAAATGATTAAGCTAACTATTTTTTTATTACTTCCCTTCATTTTTCAGATGGTATACAAGTGTAGAAAAATGCAGGAATTATCTTGTCGTTTTGTCCACTATTTTTCATAAAGGCAAGATATACCTTTAAGTTCTTTCCATATGAGAATATTTATAACATCTGTGTTTACTTTAGTCAAAAGTTTGTCGTATGAGTCTAAGTATTTTTATTCTCCTAAATGATGCCTTATGCACCCGTATTTCTCATTTTTACTCATTTGCTTTTAACGTTACTCTTTTATAATATCAACTCTTTTACTTTCTTTCTTATTTATAACAAGTTGTGTTTGTTTTTATAACCACGTTGTTACATTTTTACTCCACACGTTCGTCAGTTAGCCACGCATTGCTCTTTAACCGTAAAAATGAACCTTGAAAACGATTTTAGGTGTGAAAAATGAAATCCGAATCCGGAACTCTTGTAAAAGCCATTTCTATTTTATTTGCAGCTTTTATTTTGTTCTCTTCATTGCCTTTGCAGGTAAGTGCAGAAAATGAAATGACCCCTGGCATTGCCCTGGAAAATGATCAGATTCTAAATACTCCCCACACACTTGTTGGAGGAAGCTCTTCAAGCACTTCTTTGCAACCCATGGTCACGGAAACCGGGAAAATAAGTGTCTCCGTGGACGGGTTAGGCACCGACGGCAGTGGTATTATTCAGGTGGAAAAACCCACGGGCGCTACTGTAAAAAGTGCTTATCTTATCGCCGCTGGATCGTGGGGTAGTCAGATTCCTGAAGGAAGTGTTCTGATTAATGGGAATACAGTCTTGTGGAATAATACTGCAACCAGTTCGACCTGCCATAACTATTGGGCAGATGTTACATCGTTTGTTAAACCTGTAGTTGATGTAGCCCCGGGGGGGAGAATTGGCTTTACCATTACAGAAACCAGCGCATCTTTTTCTGACGGAGAAGTCTTAGTAGTAATATTTGAGGACCCTAACCAGGTGGAAGATAATACAGTCATACTGCTGTTTGGCTGTCAGGCCCCAACAGGGGATACCTTCAGCATCAAGCTGGGGGACCCCATCAATAAAGGTAATGCGAATTTAATGGTTAATATGGGACTTGGCATATCTTACAGTTACCAGGCTAGGGGGGGTGTCCAGGTCAGTAATGTTGATGTAAACGGAGTAAGGGTTACCAGTTCGGCCGGAGGGGAAGATGATGGATACGGTGGTAACGGCGCGCTTTTGACTGTAGGAGGATTGGACGACAGCATTGAAAATCCTTCTAACCCATTAGCAGGCCCGAGCAATCCACGGACTGATGACGAACTCTACAACCTTCTACCTTTCGTAAACAACGGGGATACCGACATTTCGGTCTTTACTAAGAACCCTTCTAATGATGACAACATATTCTTTTCATATTTTTTCCTGAAATCAACCACTGCGATGGTAGGCGAAGGGATTCTCCTGTCCCCTGCTTCCGGAAACGGTTCTGTCGGGTCTCAATATGCCCTCACCTCTGTGGTGCAGGACGATGACGGAAATCCCTTCGAGGGAAAAGTGGTCAGTTTCATGGTCGTTTCAGGCCCGAATGCAGGCCAGAGCGGCTCTGCTACATCGGACGCAGCCGGGCGGGCTAATTTCAGCTATTCCGGGACTTCCACGGGTACTGACTTTATAGAAGCAAGCTTTGTGAACACCGCAGGCGAGACCGTCACATCAAATCAGGCAAGTATCGAATGGACTGCTCCTCTGGTCCCTCTTCCTGTGGCAAATTTTGACTCCAATGTGACTCTGGGAATCCAGCCGCTTACTGTGAGTTTCTATGACCTGTCCGAAAATGCAGCATCCTGGCACTGGGACTTCGGAGACGGAAACAGTTCGGAGCTTCAAAACTCCACACACACATATTTTGAGCCCGGATATCATACTGTATCACTAACAGTGACTAATTCGGTAGGCAGTTCCGATACATCTGTCCGGGAAGATTATATATTCGTGCAAGCGTTGCCAATTCCCGATTTCAGTACCAACATCACTGAAGGTACTTTCCCGTTAACAGTCCAGTTCACTGATGAGTCTCAGTACGTTGAAACCGTTGAATGGAACTTCGGAGACGGAAGCAATTCAACTGGTCTGAATCCCATTCATACCTATTCTGAAGCTGGTCTGTATACTGTATCCCTTACAGCAACAGGAAATGGGACATCCGTTACAAAAATCGTTGAAGACTGTATTAATGTTACAATTCCTCCTGTTCCTGATTTCAGTGCCAATGTTACTGAGGGTACCTTTCCTTTATCCGTCCAGTTCACTGATGAGTCTCAGTATGCTGAGTCTGTTGAATGGAGCTTCGGAGATGGAAGTAGTTCAATTGACCTGAATCCTGTTCATACCTATTCTGAAGCTGGTCTGTACACTGTTTCCCTTACAGCAACTGGAAATGGAACTTCAGTGACTAAAACCATTGATCGTTACATCAATGTGGCCATTCCTCCTGTTCCTGCTTTCAGTGCAAACATTACTGAAGGACTTTACCCGTTGACAGTTCAGTTCACTGATGAGTCTCAGTACGCTGAAACCCTTAAATGGAATTTCGGTGATGGGGATAGCTCAAATGAACTCAATCCGATCCATACATACTCTGCTGCTGGCCTGTATTCGGTTTCCCTGACTGCAACCGGCAACGAGACTTCCGTAACAAAGACAGTTAAAAATTACGTCAACGTCACCCTTCTTCCAATCCCTGATTTTGGCGCAAGCGTGACCACTGGCCCTTATCCACTGACTGTGCAGTTTATGGATAATTCAAGCTATGCCGAATCAGTTGAATGGGACTTCGGGGACGGGGGCGGCTCAAATGAAAGGAATCCTGTGCACATCTACGAGGAACGCGGCCTTTATACCGTCACTCTGGGTGCAAGCGGAAACGGGACAACGGTAAATAAGACCGTTGAAGACTTCATCAATGTCACAATACAGCCCTTCCTTCCTGCAGCAAACTTTTCGGCAAGCCTTATGACAGGGCCAGCGCCGTTGACTGTCAGGTTCACTGATGTGTCTTACAATGCCGTTTCTCGGGAATGGGACGTTGATGGGGACGGGCAGGTAGATTACACTGAGGAAAGCCCTGTTCATACCTATGTAACTCCGGGAAGCTACAATGTGAGCCTGTATGTTTCCAATGCTTATGGAAACAATACGAAGGTTGTGGAGGGCTGCATCAATGTCCTGGCACATCCGGTCATTTCAAAAAGGACTCTTTCAAAGGCCAGCGTTTATCCCGGCGAGGAATTTACTGCAAACCTTTCCATTGAAAGCGCCTGGGACCTCAGGGACCTTACCGTAGTGGAAGATCTCCCTGCCGGCTGGACCCTGGTTCCCATAGACAACGCAGGTGCGGAATTCAACTCCTCCCTCAATAAATGGGTCTGGGAAAACTGTTTTGCAGGGGAGCCCAAGCAGCTGGTTTACACCCTGAAAGCTCCGCTTGATTCGGACTTCGGGCTCTTCGAAATTGAAGGGAACGTTTCAGCAGAAGATTTGGTATCCATACCTGTTGAAGGTGAAAACGAGGTCATAGTCACCCCGATTGCTGACTATAACCCGAAAGCTCTGAAACTGCTGCACGTGAGAGACCCTGTCCAGGAGTTCAACATCTCGACCCACATGCTTTGTGACTTTACCTGGTATGTGAACGGGAACGAGTTCTCGGAAGGGAATACGGAAAATAGTGCGTATGCGTCTCTTTTACTCTCTCCCGAAGTCCTCTGGGAGAACGAGCAGTTCAGGAATGATTACACAAGCGTTGAAAATAGCAGCCTTTTTGCGGGCAAGTATACCGTAACAACCAGGGTTTCAAACGGCAGTGCTGCTATAAACCATACATGGAATTTCCTTATCACGGATTCCACGGAGGGCAAAGAAAACATCAATAACACTGTAGTGCTGCCGATCAGGAAGGTCGAGGAAAACGAATCTGTGACCTTTGATTTCACGGAGGACCCTGACAATACCGGTGACAACAGCATTCTCGGAGTCTCTTTCAATGCTTCTTCAGCCGGAAATGTTTCGGTCTTTGTCGAAGTCCTGAAAGTTAGGGCGTCTGAGGTTTCAGAAGACCCCGAAGGGGATGTTTACCAGCACATAAACATTTACTGCAGCAACCACACGGTTATGAATGAGACTGGTTCCGACTCAAAGTTTATTGATTTCAGAGTTACCAGAGCCTGGATGGACACAGTTGTTCAGGGCACTGTCCGGCTAAACAGGTACCATGATGGGGACTGGCAGTCTCTTAATACCTGGGAAACCGGTTCGGATGATGACTATTACTATTTCCGTGCAGAAACCCCAGGTTTTTCCCCGTTCTCCATAACAGCCGAGAAAATCTCTATTCCGCGTAATGGAGGCAGTGGAACCGGCTCGGCTACTATCCGTCCTGCTTCTTCGACAGTTGAGGATGGAAGTGCTCCGGGAGATTCTGATCCGGATCTTTTGGGAGAAAAGGAGATTACAGGAGAATCTCAAGTTTCTGGTTCTGAAAAATCCATCTATGACGAACAAGAGAAGCTCCAGGAGACTGGTTCTGAGGAAAATGACGTATCTGGAACCTCCAGTCGTATAGGCTTCATGTTTCCGTTTCTGTTGTTGCTCCTCATTGTCGGAGCGTACATGGTCTATCGGCAAACAAAAGAAAATAAATAGTAACTATTCAGCCACTGATAAAAAAGTATGTTTTCTCAGCAAAATGCTGCAATTCTCAGGATAATAGCGGCGCTCC
>JBFHIK010000056.1:0-10551 GCA_041596555.1 Methanosarcina sp. | reverse complement strand
TTTTTCTTCTTTTATTGCTTTGAGCCCTGCACGAAGAGCCGTATTGAAGTCCGTTCCGCCCCCAAAAGTATATTTGAGAAACTCCAGAAACTCTTTGCCCATGCGTTTTTTATCCGTAAGCTCAATCTCAACCGTCTGCCATTTCGATGAAAAAAGAATTACTTTGACATCCCTGTTTTCTCTTAACATCCTCCTGGTAATTGCCAGGACCACGGCTTTTGCAAAAATTTCTGGGGCTCCCCGCATGGAGGCAGAGGTATCAACCAGGGCGACAACAGGGCCTTTTCGCTTCCTTCCTGCAGAGTTTGAGTTCCAGTTTTTCCCTCTGAGCTGGTATGTAAGGAGCTTTTCTTCAAGCATGTCAGCATAGAACTTGAGCTTCAGGACTGGGTGTTTGAGTTTTACGGCTTCTATCGGAAGCAGGGTCTGGATATCGCCTGAAAAGGTTATTGAGTGCACTTCACTTTTGCTGTGTGGCGATAATTGCAGTTTCTTTGAGCCGTACTCAAGTTCAATTCTGCCAACCTGTTCGAGGATCTCATGCAGGTCAGAACTTTTCCTGAGGATTGCTGCATACTTTTCAAGGTTTTCGAAGTATTCCCTGTGCAGAGCCTGTAAGGAGTAGTCCCACATCCTTCCCGGAAAGAGCATTGAGAGGAGATCAAGCATTTCTAAGTGGTCTTCGAGGACAGGGATAAGCTCCTCAAGCTTTACAGCTATCTTTTCCCCTATTACAGAGTCAACTGCTTCTCCAGCCTTTTCGCTGAACATGAATTCGTGGGTCATTGAGGCAAGTCTATCTGATGCCGCTGTGTATTCAGCCTCATGATCCTGGTTATTCTCTTCCCGGTCTCCAGCATTTTTAAGGAAATTTCCCTTGTTATCTTCTGCTCTCTGGTTATTATCTTCTGCTCTTTTTCTGTCCTGCCATTCGTTCGCATTTCTCTGCCAGTCAGAGTATTTAGGGCTTTCAATCCTTTCCAGCCGGCTACTTTCCCATACAGCCCGAGTTTCACTGATAAGCTCTTTGAGGGCTTTTAGAGTTTTTTCCAGTTCTTGATGGGATTTTTTGAACAGGTCCTTTTCTACTTTTTCGTAGTCTCCAAGAAGCGTAAAAAGTTCTTCCAGCAGACTTTTCAGGATAAAAATCCCTGCCATACGGTTGGTTCCTGCAAGGATTTTTATTTCTTCCCAGACTTGCTGGTTTTTCATACTAAGAAAAACCGGATAAAATACCCCGAATTTCTCCATAAAACGGTTTTCGTCCTTTATTTCGTAGTCTTTTCCTGAGAGTAGTTCATAAATAAGCACTTCTGCAATCTCTTCCCTGAGCCTGTAAGGTACTTTTCGGGGAGTTACCAGAAATTCCCGCAGTTCTATATTCAATATAGTAGAGGGGTTAAACGCCTGATCAAAAGATAACGTCTGGGCTGGTCCGTATAGATCTTTGATGCCTCTTTTCGAGCTTTTCAGGTCCTGCATATTTTTTGTTTCCTGTCTTTTTCGGGCTTTCTAAAGCCTTCCTTTCAGGAGACTTCTGCTTTTTCGAGTTCCACATCAAATATTTTTGGTTTTTCGAGCAGGGTCCGGATTTCATTCAGATGGCTTGCAATCTCATAAATATCTGTGTTTTTGGAGCGGTATTTTATCATTATTTCCTTGCCATCCTGTCCGGAAACCCAGATATTTTCCCGAAGGGTTTCCTCAAGGGCTTTTTCTTCTTCCTGAACCTGCTTTCTGAAGTAGGTCAGCCTTTCCTCAAGGTTTTCGTACTCTTTTTCGTAGAGCTTCTTGTCTCCGTAGTCCAGACTGAGCTTGAACTCAAAACCGTACCTCCGGCGGAACTGCTCCGCCACGGCTTCAAAGCTCAGCGCCCCGTTAATGTTGCTGTACTCAAGCCCGAAACTGTAGGTGTGCGTAGGAAACTCGGTATGATGCTTTAAAAAATCAAGGGCATTATTAAATGTGAGATTCTTAGAGGCTTTCACTCCCGTAAACCTGGAAGCCCTCACGCCACCGGTTGTCTTTTTTTCCTCTTCAAAGCACTTATTGCAGGATACGGGGTCCGGGAGTTCCTGCTGAAGGCAGCTGTATACGGAATTTCTAAGGTCAAGCACATTCTGTTTGAGTTTTCCGGTATCAGTGCCCCCGGAAACCACTCTATCCAGGATAAGTTTCCTGATCGTTTCCCTCTGTTCAGGGAGGTCCCAGAGCATGTGCTGGAGCAGGACAACAGTCATCCTGTTTACGCTTGTGTGCCCATTCACGGCTGAAGCGATCCTGAGCACATTTATAATCTTTTTCCAGCGCCTGTCCGAAACGAAGATATTGGAGTTCTTAAGCTCTCTCCTCAGCCCTCTAATTATTGCCCGGACCTCGGGGTCTACACGCATATCCCTTGCTTTCTTCTGGATTTCCTTTATATCTTCAACCGAGAGTTTCGTTGAAGGCAGGAACTCCTCTGTATTTTCGAAAATGAGGTCTTCAAGGTTTTCTTCATGCTGAATATAGTCCACACTATACCTGAAAAGAAACCTATCATAAAGGGCTTCAAGGCTTTCATCTTCTTCGGGCAGTTCGTTGGAAGCTCCAAAAACAGAAAAGAGAGGTACATTCAGGACTTCCTTGCCGTTATGGTATTTCCTCTCGTTCAGAATTGTCAGAAGGCTGTTTAAGATAGAGCTGTTAGCCTTGAAAATTTCGTCAAGCAGGGCGATATGTGCAGTTGGCAGGTAGCCTTCTACCCTCCGGCTGAATTCGTCTTTTTCAAGCGCCTTTAGAGAAAGCGGTCCAAATACTTCTTCCGGAGTGGAAAAGCGGGTAAGGAGGTAATGAAAAAAGTTCCCACCTTCGATAGTTTCGCAGATTTTGTTTGCAAGCAGGGTTTTTGCAGTTCCCGGAGGGCCCAGCAAAAGAACGTGTTCTCCCGAGAGCAGTGCAAGAAGAGAACCATTGATTTCAGCATCTCGCTCTTTAAAGTAGCCAGAGAATTCCTGTTTAATATTGAGGATAGTATTTTTTAAATCCAGAACTTTCATAAATTTCAAAACCTTTATACTCTCTTTTCCAGCATCTCATCTGTAAGCCTGTAAAAGGACTTTGGAATAATAAGCAGCAGTACCCGGCTCCAGTAATCTTAAAAATAATTTAACTATTTTTATGGGCCTTGCCTTAATTAATTTTTCCAAATAAATTCTGGTTCGTAACCCTTAGGTTCGTAACCCCTGATATGCCTGCAGGTTATCCGAAGAGGTTATCCATAAAGAAATCAATCACTACTGGAATGGTTTTATTATTTCTCTGGATAATAGCATTTTCGGAGACTAACTAATAAAATCAATATTCGAGAAGAATATCCAGGAAAATCTTATATGAATGATTTCGAGCGGGAAAAATACAGCCGGCAGATCCTCCTTTTCGGGGAAGGGGGACAGGAAAAGTTGAAGAATGCGAAAGTACTGGTTGCCGGTGCAGGAGGACTCGGAAGTCCCATTTCCACATATCTCGCAATAGCCGGGGTCGGGAAAATAATTCTTGCAGATTTTGATTCTGTGGATCTCAGTAACCTGAACAGGCAGTTTCTCCACTACGAGAAGGATATTGGAAGAGCCAAGGTAGAATCTGCAAAGGAAAAGCTTCTTTCTATGAATCCCGGAATCGAGGTTGAAACCATTGGGGAAATGATCACCGAATCAAACATTGAATCCCTGATTCCTGAATGTGATATTATTGTCGATGCCCTTGATAACCTCGAAACGAGACATCTGCTAAACAGGCTTGCCGTAAAAAGGAGAATTCCTTTAATACATGGGGCAGTTACAGGGTATGATGGGCAGGTCACAACAATAATTCCTGGAAAAACCCCCTGCTTTTACTGCATTTTCCCACGAATTTCCAGAAAGGAAGTTTTCCCGGTCCTAGGGACAACTCCGGGTATTATCGGTTCTATTCAGGCAAATGAAGCAATTAAGTTTCTTACTGGAAAAGGAAAACTTCTGGAAAGCCGACTCTTATTCTGGAACGGGCTTTCAGGAAATTTCAGTGAAATCTCTCTCTCAAAGTTAAATAATTGTCCGGTTTGTGGATTTCTTAATGAATCAAATGAAAATAAATGAGAATAAATATAAATAAATGAGAGTAAATATAAATAAATGCGGGGTGAATGCTCAATCCTGAGGGCGAACGGGCCTAAATATGCCTCTTGTTTTTCTCAGGAAGGACAAACCTTTGTTTTAATTTCCTTCGTGTTGATCCTTTTTTATACATCCTTTGTAATAATATCTTATAATATCTTATGGGATATGTCATAGGAGGATATTTTATGAAACGGAAGGTCCCGCCAGTTGAGGCCAAAGGTGGTAATTGGCAAGACAATCCAGGCTCACTGCCTCAGGGATTTCATGATCTGAATCCATATGCACCTTATTTCTCTTATGCTTCTGTCCCGAATGTCCCTTATCTTGATCTTGGAATCTATCGAGAATCCAGAGTGAAGTCATTGATAAAGGCACATAGTAAGGATATGTACCGGTTGCTTGAGAAGGTTAATTTTGATGGAAAATACTACAGAGTAAAGTGTGTAAATTCCGGGGAATGGGAATGTTGCTGGGACCTGGCAGTCAGGGTTCAGTTTTTCGGGAAAATGCAGGGGATGGTTCTTTATCCCAAACGTCTGGTTTCCCGGGAAGAAAAAAAGATTGTTTACAGGTCTGTAATCCTTGTTAACCCCTATCAGCTCTGGGACGAGGCTCTTGTAAACAAATTCTGGAACTTGCAGGAGAGAATTGAATTCCTCATATCCAGAATCCTTTTCCACGAGTGTATTCATCTTATGATTTCGCTTGGAAATACCATGCCTTCCGGATTCGGAAATACGGATATCTATCTTGAGTTCAGAGAGATGCTTGAAATCTCCAGATCTAATAAACTTTTATCTGAGCGTCATGAGGTGGAGTTCCGCCTCTGGAGTCTTGTCCTGTTTGGAGCTTCAGATTCCGAAAGTGAACAAACCCTGCTCAAAAGAGTTCAGGAGATCTATGAATTTCTTATTAATGAAAAATACAGTAACCAGAAAACGGGAAACATTTTTCATTCCCCTTCCAACAATGAACAATTAGCCCGGAGGTACGCCTGGATAGCAGCTGTTAAAGCCGGGGGGAAAGGGCAGATCAGTAAAAGGGTATGGCAGGTTGAAGTCCGCAGGCTCAGCATTGCACTTAGAGGACTGTATAATGGGATTGATGCGCTGTTACGGGATTGATGCGCTATTACGGGATTGATGCGCTGTTACTAGAAAGATAAACTCTGTCCTGTATAGATGCCTGAAAAATATCTAAAATCAAGGGGCAACATATAATAAAATTTAAATAAAAATTAGAAGCCTCGTGCGTGATTCGAACACGCGACCTAGTGATTACAAGTCACTCGCTCTGCCGGGCTGAGCCAACGAGGCACAATGAAGCTGATTGCAGACTTATCTAAATACAATACTCACAGATAAACTTTATGGCAGAATCCCCCTTTCGGAAGTTTTCAACAGTGTTTTAACTGTCTCTCTTTTCCCTGTTTTTGTTGTTTTCAGAATGTTGCGGCGCATAAACCTTATGGCACTCTTTATCTATATCTCGCATAAGATGTGGCAGGAAATGGCAAAATATGGGCGCAAGCTGGTAGGACACGGGCTTGTGGAATCAAATTTTGGAAACATCAGTGTCAGAGCCGGGGATAAGATGCTTATTACCCGGAGCGGGACTGCCCTTGACGAGATCACCGGCGATAATGTTGTTGAGGTAGAAATTCAGGATACTTCATCCCTTGACATAATTGCATCTTCCGAGACTGTAGTTCACAGGGAGATTTACAGGAAGACCTCTGCCCTTGCAATCATTCATGCCCACTGCCCTTATGCAGTTGTGGAGTCTCTGCTTGCTGGAGCCGGGGAAGTGATTTTTCCTGTGGATAGTGAAGGCCAGTATTTCCTTGGGAATATTCCTGTGGTAGGTGGCGGGATCGGGAGCCTGGAGCTTGCCGAAAACCTGGCAGGTGCGCTTTCAGAACACAGGGGTGCTGTGGTTTACAGCCATGGGACTTTTGCCATCGGAAGGACTCTGGGAGAGGCTTATATCGTGACCACGCAGCTTGAGCATTCCTGCAGAGTAAAGTACCTGTATGAGCTGGCAGCCGTAAAAAAGTGAAAATAAGAAGTGAAAAGTGAGATGAGTAAGTATTATCTATGGAGTGCAATCTATGGAGTGCACTGATAATCAAACCTACAGCCTTAAGTATAAATACCAAAAGACAGGTAAACAAAGAAATATTATAAATAAGTAGATCCAGATTGTCATAAGACCCGGGATAAGCTGTCATTCTTTCAGGCCTGTCTTCTATAACGGATATAAAACTAAAAGGAAGATTCCAAGTACCATGACATTTAATGCCCTGAGACCCGTTGCCTCGAGAGTTATTGATCCACTGGCAGATTTTTTCATAAGATATGAGGTCTCACCTGATACGATTTCCATAGTTTCCCTTATATGTGCTTTCTTTGCGGGACTCAGTTTTTATTATTCTCCTCTATATAATGAACTTACCTTATTAGCAGGCATCCTGGTAGTGTTTAACTCGCTTTTCGATGCCCTGGATGGGGTAATTGCACGTAAATCCAACAGGGCAACACCGAGGGGCGATTTCCTCGACCACGTAATCGATCGTTATTCGGACGTGTTTATTATCTGCAGCATTTTTTTTGCAGGTTATGTGTCCTGGCAGATAGGGGTTGCGGCAATCGTAGGCGTGCTTCTTACGAGTTATCTCGGGACTCAGGCTCAGGCACTCAATCTCGGAAGGTATTACGGTGGGATCATGGGCAGGGCTGACCGTCTTGTAGTCATAATTCTTGCTGCTTTCGCGAATTCGATTTATCCTGCTTCGATTGCAGGTTTTACCATCCTGGGCTGGGCTGTTACCCTGATTGCTGTGACCAGCCATATTACTGCAATCCAGCGGATTATTTATATCTGGAAAAGGCTGGACTGATACCTTTCAGTATTTTTTGATTTTAGCTGTCTTCCGGGTTCAGCCTGATAAATCTCTTTTAAATCGTTTTGATGCCTGTAAACAGGCTTCTGAGGCGGATAGGTTAATGTAAGACAAAATCCAATACTGGGCTATGCCGTCTCAAGGAAAAAAGTATGAGTATCTGGAGCACACTGCAGATGTAAAGTTCCGGGCTTATGGAAATACGCTGGAAGAGGTATTTGAAAACGCAGCTCTTGCTATGTTCAATGTTATAATTGACACCGGGAAGGTTTCAGGAGAGATGGCAAGAGATGTTTTCCTTAAGTCCCCTGATCTGGAATCTCTGCTTGTGGACTGGCTTTCTGAGCTTTTATATCTTTTTGAGGTCGATGAGGTTGTTTTCTGGAAATTCCGGGTAGAGGATATCCGGAAAGAAGAAGGTGAATACTCAATAAAAGCCCTGGCAGCAGGTGAACAATACTATCCCGGAAGCCACCCCTTTGAAACTGAAATTAAAGCTGTCACTTATAATCAGCTGGAACTCGAGAAGACAGCCGACGGCTGGATGGCTCAGGTTGTTGTTGATATTTAATAAGCAGTGTTTTTTGATTTCCTTATGTATGGCTGGAATTTGTAGCTGCTATGCATTACTCTCATGGGCTGCTATGCATAACTCTCATGGGCTGCTATGCATTACTCTCATGGATCTCCTGTTCACTCTCTTATTTTGCGCTATACATATCTTCATGTATGTGAATTATTATCTTATTCTGCGCTATAAATCTGGAGTCAACTACCCCATTCTAAAGCAGTGTGGATTGCAAAAGCCCTGGTTGACCAGCCTGAGTCTTAATTGACTACCTTGAAAATATCATGATACCTGCAAATGCTTCCTCAGTTTGTAGCTTTATCGTGTAGCATTAAAAGTCCTGAGAGGTAGGAGCGGTGTGTTACACATGAAAAGCATATCCAACATTGTCGAGGAGAGACGGTTTTCCAAACCCGTGTTACCTGCTACGGAAATTGGTTTCCAGAGCAGAGTGGAGAAATCCAAACGTGGAACGGAATGCCAGAAAATTGACGGCATTCCTCCCTGCGCTAAAGCAACAGGGTTTTCTGCCTGTCACATGTGAATTTTGATATTCTAAATTAACTTCTCCTTAATCGGTTAAGTGAGTTTAAATAAAGTGAGTTTAAATTAGCCAAATTCAATTTAACCCCCTATGTTAATTCATTTATTCATCAGTTTCTAAAGGCTTGTTATTATTGAGCTATAATCATTCCAGACATTTCGTAAAACGCCTGGTCTTTAACGCAGTCTGAAAAGGTGTATCTCATTTGTGTTTCCAGAGTAATTTGTAGATAATCAAGGAAACATAAGGTAAATGAGTAATTTCAGGATTACATTCAATCAGGATTACATTCAATCAGGGTTACATTCAATCAGGATAACATTCAATCAGGATAACATTCAATCAGGATTACATTCATCAAACGTAAAGGAGTAGGGAGCATCAATTATGGTAGAGAGTGAAGATATCGGTACTGAGGAATTGGGCACGGAAAGTGAACCTCGAGACATAAAAAGCATGGTTCTGAAGCTTTCCGATAACAGCTGGGAAATCCCGAAAGGACACATTCCTAATATGAGGGTTCCAGGGCGCCTGTTTGTATCCGAAAATTTGCTTGGAGGCATCGATCCAGATACTATCGACCAGATTGCAAACGTGGCAACTCTTCCTGGCATTCAGAAATATTCCATGGCAATGCCTGATGCACACCTCGGATATGGTTTTGCTATAGGAGGCGTTGCAGCTTTTGATGCAGAGGAAGGAGTTATCAGCCCTGGTGGAGTAGGGTTTGATATCAACTGCGGGGTGCGGTTAATCCACACAAACCTCCAAAAGGAAGATGTAGTTCCTAAAATAAAAACGCTGGTTGAAGAGCTGTTTAATAATGTACCTTCAGGTGTCGGGTCCAAAAGCAGGTTCAGGGCTTCTGACCGGGAACTGGACAGTGCGTTTCTTGAGGGTGCAAAGTGGGCAGTAGAAGCCGGGTATGGTGTGGAGGCGGATGTGGAACACTGCGAGGGGAACGGCTGCCTGGATGGGGCAGATACCTCTCATGTGAGCACAAAGGCAAGGGCCCGCGGAAAACCTCAGATAGGAACTCTCGGAAGCGGCAACCACTTTCTTGAAGTCCAGTATGTGGACGAGATTTATGACAGGGAAGCGGCTTCGGCCTTTGGGCTTGAAGAAGGCCAGGTTACGGTAATGGTCCACTGTGGGTCAAGAGGTGCAGGGCATCAGATCTGCACGGACCACTTAAAAGAACTTTCTCAGGCTGTGAAAAAGTATGGGATTGAAATTCCGGATAAGCAGCTTGCCTGTGCTCCGGCTCAGTCAAGGGAAGCACAGAACTATTTCAAAGCAATGCTCTGCGCTGCAAACTATGCCTGGGCAAACAGGCAGATGATCACTCACTGGACACGTGAGTCTTTTGAAAAGGTATTTGGCATGGATGCCGATGACCTGGGAATGAGCCTCCTGTATGATGTTGCTCATAACGTAGCAAAACTGGAAGAACATAACATTGATGGCAGAAAAAAAGAGGTTTACGTGCACAGAAAAGGGGCAACAAGAGCATTTCCATCCGGGCACCCTGAAGTTCCAGTCGCATACAGGGACGTGGGACAGCCGGTTTTAATTCCTGGAAGCATGGGGACGCCTTCTTTCATACTCTGCGGTTCAAAAGAAGCTATGGACGTTTCTTTTGGAAGTGCTTGCCATGGAGCCGGGAGAATTATGAGCAGGGCACACGCAAAGAAAGAGTTCCACGGGCAAAGCATAAAAGATAACCTTGAAGCCCAGGGAATAACTGTAAGGGCAACTCACCCCTCCGTAATTGCGGAAGAAGCTCCTGGAGTGTACAAGTCTAGCAGTGAAGTCGTAAATGTTGTTCACGAGCTTGGTATTGCCCGGAAGGTTGCAAGAATTATCCCGATCGGAGTCGCAAAAGGTTAAATTGGTAGAAATTTAACCTCCTTTTTCTTTAATTTTTCCAGGTTCTTTGAGCAGCCTTTTTTCTCAGGAGCTTTATTCTTTTGAAATGAAATCAGGTTCTCTGAATTCTTCCACTCATTATTAGTCGGACACGTCTTCTAATTCATGCCCCTTGTAAAAATTGAACACTATCATACTTGAATATGAATAAGTTTCAAAATATGTACGGTTTTCTCTGAAGATATTTGAAAAATATTCGACAAGGTTCTGGATAACCTTTTCATTTTTGAAATCATGATAGATGGTTACTGATTCTTTTCCTGGTTCAAGACATATTTCTATATTCTTTACGAGCCGGGTTGCCAGGTACATCTTCCTGAAGTAAATCAGTAAATCGGGAAGAGACATTTCGCTTATTGATTGTTTACACAGGCGTTCCAGTATCTTTGTCGGGTTTGGGACTTCTCCAGCTGCAAAAGTTTCGAACTGGCTTCTGTGCAAAGTCACAAGGTTGTACCTTTCAACATTGTAT
>JBFHIK010000055.1:0-10595 GCA_041596555.1 Methanosarcina sp. | reverse complement strand
GTAGCTAATCAGACTTTGCTCTGAACTTAAACTATGAGGTTCTATAGAGGAGTTCTATAGGTAAAAGTTTGAACGTTGATGGCGAGAATAAACAATATTTGCTCTGGGGCGGCATAGCATTGGTGCAATCCCATAGATGCCGGCGAATTTATTCGTGGGAGCCGTCACATCAAGGATTTCTACAGAGCCTTCTTTTACTCTTTTCAGAATGGACTATCTCTATATATTATCACCCCATTATTTTAATTTGTAGATATTTAACTAGCGACCATTTGAGGCAGTTACAACCATCAGAATCTTTCTGGTCTGATCTAAAAGAAAAAAAATCATAAAAGGTACAAAAATGGTATGTTTAAGCGAACTTGACTATGAGATCCTCCTGAAAAACGCAACCCTCAAAGAATGTGAAAACCTTATTAAGGAACTTTCGGAGGAAGTGTACCTGGTACCCGGAGGGTACGATATAAAAGGCATTTTCCTTCTGGGTACAGCTATTCCTGTTGGTTTTTCAGGAAATGCCATTCTATTCCAATTCATAAAGCCCTGCTTCGGCCTCTTTGTAATCAGGATGAAAAATGAAGAAGAGGAAATCAAGAAACTTAGAGAGCAGTATAAAAAGGATAAAAACGTAAAGAAGATAAAATAAAGGCTGGCAAAAGAGCTACCATCTGTAGCTGTTTGTTTTCCCTTAAAAATCTTCTTTATGTTTATCATCAAGTTTTTTTACGCGGATTTTCCGGCATTCTTTAGTTTCAGGTTACTTTTCAGGCTTTCACTTTTTTCGTACATGCGGCCCTGCACTCAAAGAACCCGGCGGAAGGCAATTCGTGTATTGTGGTTGCAACAATCATGCCTTCCCCAATTTCTTTTACAACCATGATAGGTCTACCTTTGTCATCCTCAAGAACAACGTCAGCATCGGTTTCTGAAAAGTAACCGTCACATCCTGCAGGAGGAATAATGTTTTCGATAAGTTTCTGAGCTTCATGCTCACCCACCAGCTGAGGCGTGCAGGGGTTTTCTTCCATTACGTACTTAAGAGAAAAGGGTAGCCATTTATAGTCATATTCGGGGACAAGAGGACTGAAGATAAGCAGAGTCCCTCCTTTTGCCGCAAATTTTTCAAAGGAACGTTTACCACGTTCAAGCCCGACACCTGTTTTTGTATACTGCGTATTTGCAAAACCGGTAGGCAGGAGAAGAATTTTACAGGCAGGCAGATAAGGAGTACCAAGAGATGTCGAGAGCGCTCGGCTGCACTCAAGCCCATATTCAATAAACAGTTTTTCAAAGAGAAGAGGACAGTCCCACAGAAGAATTACGTCACTCATGAAAAGGGATAGGAAACACCCACATATGAATTTATCTCCGCAGGCTAAAAAACTCATGGTGTAAAGGAAGGCTCATACTTTGAATCCACAAGTCTGGATTCAGAGAAGTGGTTGATGCCCATATTTTTTCCGAATTCAAAAACAATCATGTGGGGACTGGAAGTGACTGTAAAAAGATAACCAATCGATGTGAAAATATTTGAGTAGTATTGAATAAGACACTCACAAACTTTTCTGTCGGTGAAATCATGAATTAATTTAACATATTCGCTGCCTTTCTCAGTACATACTTCAATCTCACTTCCGATACTGTCAATAAGGTAAAGTTCTTTAAAAATCATTATGTGCTCTGCAAGAGTGAAAGTCTCCGGGGGTTTTCCTGCAAGCAATTCGAATTCTCTTGCCATGTCGTCAACTGAAGGAAGATTTCCTGAGACAAATGCTTCAAAAACTTTTTTGTTCATGCTGAGCCGCTGATAGTTCTGCTCTCTATAGGTCTTGATAAGATTTTTCCAGAACTCCGGCCTTTTCTGAATCTCGCGGAAAGCGCCTTCCATTGCCCCGAAATGTTCTTCAAATCCTTTTGGGATTTTTTCATAATCAAGGAACTCAACCCGTTTAAAATAGATTTTAGTTACGTTTGACTTGTTGAACAGCCCCTGTACGTCAAGTTTCATCTGCTTTGCCAGATAGAGAGCAAAGCTTTGGGCAATTATCTCCCTGAAACAGGGGTTGCCGTTTGAAAGGGTCAGAATTACAGTTTCCGGTTCCGGGCTTCCAGTGCATTCAGCATCAACTTTAATTCTCCAGCCCATTCTATCATTCAGAGCGTTTACGTAACTAACAAACTCAGGAATTTTTTTGATAGTATAAGGGTTTATTAACTCATATACATTCAATTCTTCAATAAGCAGACCTGCGGTTTTATTAATAAACCACTCAAGCATGGTATGATGGATAAGCAGAAATTCTTCATTTTCAACCATTTGATTACGTGATTCGGCATTCTTTAAAGCATTACTTGAGTCATTTTCTCCCCTCTCATTCATTTTTCCATCAAGAGCCTGAGAGGCGGTTTCGATAGAATCCCTTATCGCGGCACTTAAGTTTCCATTGTTTTTGTCCAGAAAGGGCTTTAATTTGTCTATATAGCATTGATCAATCGAAATGTTTTTGCGGACTATCAAGCGGACTTCCTCTTTTCCCTTTTTGGAAGCACAGGAAATTGGAACTTTCCTTAGTTCCCGCACTTTTCCAGTTTTATAAACCAGTAGTAGATGGGAGTTCCTACTTATTAAGATTTTTGCTAGATTGAAAAAAGAAGAGTATATAATTGGAGAATTAAAGTTCAAGAAAGAAGATATAAGAAAACAGTAACATATAAGACAAAAATAAGAAAAAGAACAAAAGGTTAAGAGTCCGGTTTACGCAAACAAATGTATAATATTTTTTATAATGTTGACGAGATAAGAAGGAAGAGAAATTTCATATCTAAGGCTATTGTCGCGTCAACGATAAAATATCGCATAAAATACAACTATTCAGAATTGCTCAATCCTTGAGAATTGACGCGACACTACAGGAAGGATAGACATTAACAGGTGTTTACGAACTCGATAATAACAAGATTTGATACGGTCTTGACCTCAAACATATGGCCTGCTGTGTGGAATAATTTTGAAAAAAGCTCTACAAGTTTTGCAATAGCAATTTCTTCGGAAAATTGATGGCGAATTTTTATATATGTCTTTCCTCTCTCAACTATCCTTTCAACATCAATTGCAAGCTGGGTAACAGAAACTAATTTTTTACAAATGCCAAACATTTCGCAAAGCGGAATTTCCCGGATAGGTTTGCCTGCCGATGCCTCAAAAAAGCCTGTAACGTCAGGAATCTCCCCGGAAAGAAACGATTCAAAGACATCCTTGTTAAGGTTTATCCGCTGATATCTCTGTAACCTGTATCTTTCCACCAGGGAGATCCAGAATTCCGGCTTGCTTCTAATTTCTTTAAAAGTATAGTCAAGAGTTCCAAAGTTCTTTCTGATCCCGGCAGGAATATCCAGATCGGATCTGTGTTCCTTAAGAAAGATGCGGATTGAATTCGATTTCCGATGAACAAAAGAAACATCCATGTTAAGATAGCGGCCGAGAAAGATAGAGGTTAACTCACAAAGAAAAGCTCTTAAACTGGGATCCCCGTTTTCAAGCATTATCACATTGGTTTCATTCCCCTCACAGGTGTTGATGGAAACTTCAATTTCCCATCCCAGATTTCGGCTACGTGTATTGAGATACTCCAGGAGGTCTGAAACACTCTTTATATGATACGGATTGAAAAGTTCACTTACAAGTTCATCATCTACCAGTATCCCATCGGTATTTTCAATAAGCCACCTGAATGAAAGCTGGCTAATCAATATGCACTCTCCGCTCTCTATCAGACTATTGCGAATTTCAGGATACTTTGTAGAACCCTGTGTAAAATATTCCAGAGCATCTTCTACAGACCCATGTCCCTGAAGAGCAGCATCTGCGAGCTCTATTGCATCCCTGATCGCAGCACTCAGGTTCCCATTATTTTTGTCCAGGAAGGGCTGCAGTTTCTGAAGGTATTCGTCTTCCATAGAAACGTTTTTACGAATCAAAAGTTATCCCTGCCTTATAAAGAGTATTTTTCAGTAAACGACCTGGAAGTGAAGGCAAAATACGAGCTTAAAGATTACAGGCAAGTTTACAAGATCATTGCATATATATATACAAGTTGTTATTTCGAATTACAGATCCAGACTTGAAGAGACTTTTACATTATCTTGTATTGAAGTATCAGGAAGAGAGAAATCAAACATTATGAGTTTGGATACGTAACTAACACTGAAATTGTGCCAGCCAGAATTAAATACGTTTGAAAAAATATCCACCAGTATCAAAACCACGCTTTCTTCAGAATAACCATGCCGGATTTTTATATGCTCTTTTCCTTTCTCAGCATATATTTCCACATCATCAACTAGCTGAGAAGAAACTACAAGGTATTTAAAAAGAGGGAGCAGTTCCGAAAGAGGGATCTCACGGAGAGAACAACCTGCTTTAATCTCAAAATATTTTGTTATATCCGGAAGCTTTCCTGCTACAAGGACTTCAAAAAATTCCTTATCCAGGTTTACCCTCTGGTAATCGAACTTTGTATAAAGTTCTGAAAGCGTTACCCAAAAATCAGGTTTTCGTTCAATTTCCCTATACAGGAGATCTTTGGAGCCAAAGTTTTTACTCACGCCGGGGGCTTTTTCCTGCAATTCATGCCTAATAAAACTTTTCAGGTATATGGTAATTGAATTGGACTTCCGGTGTACAGCCTCAACGTCAAAATTCATCCAGCGCGCAAGGAAGATACAGACTACCTCTGCAAAAAGCTCACGACAGTCCCTGTCTCCGCCGACGAAATCCATGGTGAAGGATTCTGGTTCGACTTCTTCCTTGGAGGAACACGAGACTTCTATTTTCCAGCCCATGCTTTTACTGCTGATGTTAAGGAATTCCTTTAACTCGGAAACTGTAGTGAGCAGGTAAGGATTAAGCAGTTCGTGAACAACATCCTCATCCATAAGTTTGCCAGCACTGCTTTTCACAAGCCATTTCATAACCCTCTGGTTTATCATTACACATTCGCCGCTTTCAATAAGCTGTTCCCTTATCTCAGGGAAACTTTCCCTTTTTCTCAGGTTTTCAGCTATCTCATCTGAAGTTCCATGGCTTTCAGGGTCAGGACTGGCCAGGTCAATTACTTCCCTTATAGCTGCGCTTAAATTTCCTCCATTTTTTTCCAGCAGAGGCTGGAGTTTCCGGAGGTGAGCTTCATCTAAAGAAACGTTTTTTCGAATCAACAAAATCCTCGAGTTTTCTTTTTTAAAAAGTGGTTGGTGCTGGAGAGATTCTTTCTGCAGGATTTAAGCACCTGAAGGTTCCAGAGAGTCATACGCCCTCAGCAGGAAACCCGTTAAATCTTTAGATTTAGCGGGTAGTTGATATTTATGTATCTTCTTCTAATCAGGCAATAATTATTTTTTTATTAACATTATTACGAAATTTGCACTTCCAGTCATGTTACTAATTAAAATATACAAAATATAAATAACTTATTATCTCATTTTGAAAATATAAATGTGAGTATATTCCGGAAGTTTATTTTTGAAAGTATGGATGACCGGAACGGCTTTAAGGTCTGCATATATTATTTAGCCTCATGAACTGCAATGTAGAAAGACTTTCGAAGGTCCGTATGATTGCGGATTACCAATTCGGGAAAGGCATAGGAAAAGAGCTTTTCCCTGACGGATCAACGTTCCAGTTATCCCGAACAAAAAGAGTGCGCCAGGTCTTTCACTCAGGTAAGAGAATTACAACGGCCAGAGCAAAAGATGGCTTTTTCACGCTCAGTATTGAAGGAGCTTCCGTAGTCCACAGGCTTCTTCCCGGAAAAAGGCTCAGGGTAGTTGTTTCGGAAGATGCTGCTCCTTTTGTGGAGGCAGGCAAAACTGCTTTTGCAAAGCATATAATTGAGATTGACCCTGAACTCCGTGCAGGAGAGGAAGTACTTGTTACAGATAAAGCAGACAGGCTGCTTGCAACAGGGCAGTTGCTCTTATCCCCTGCAGAGCTACTATCTCTTGACAGCGGAGCGGCTGTAGATGTACGGGTAGGAACTGCTTCGAAAAAAGAAGAATAACCTTTCAAAATTAGGAGAGGCAGCCAGTAACTCATAAAAGATAGAATTTCATAAAGTATGGAATTAAGAAAAGAAAAATAAGCAACAAAAGCCACTTAAGGAAATAAGAAAAATAAAAAGTAAAATAAATTTTAAACATTATACCAGAAAGAAAAAGGTATATTTACTTTTTATACAAATTTTCATATATCTAGATAAAATATATAAGGTGTTATCCTTACTGCTCAAAAATGCCAGCATGGGCGGAAAAAATGGATAAGAATATATCATAGATAGTTATTTTTGAATGAATACTACTCGCAAAATAAATAATTGTGTTTTCAGCACCTCGGTTTTAAAAACCACAATCTGAAACCTTATACCAGATAGCAGAAAACAGTTTCCCCGGAGAGTGAAAACATCTCAGAACCCGAGCAGATCCTAAAGCACCTTCTGGTTCCCGATAATACCAGAATAGAAACAAACAGGATTATAGTTGAGGGAGACGTTATTATCGGCAACCGCTCCAGCGTCCAGTACAGCATATCTGGAGATATGATCATTATGGGAGAAGGAGTTGCTGTTTCCGGAGACGTGGTGGCGTACTCTGATGCCAGGATTGACATGTGGTCAAAAATGGGGGGCAGGGTAGAAGTCGGCAGAAACGCCTATCTAGGAGAATTCGTTACCATTGATGGAAAACTGACCGTCGAAGGGGACCTGGACGTAGGAAAGGAAGTCAAAATCAATGGCGGATTTGAAGCCAAAGGCTGGATAGTTGTCAGGAACCCTGTCCCTGTAATCATATTTTTGCTTCTGTACATCAGGGAAATGATGCGCCTTGGAAAAGGAGAGGAAGTAGAAAAAGCCCTTGAAGAGCTTTTTGACGACTCTGAAGAGGACCTGGAATCTGAGGGGAAGGAGCCCGCTGAAAAAATACTTATCATACCCACAGGCACAAAAATCTCCCCTGACGCCATTGAAGTTGGTGGAGACACGGTTATCGGAAACAACTGTTATCTTATAGGAAACCTGAGAGCACAATCTGTCGAAACCGGAAAAGACCTGACCTTCAAAGGGAGCGTTATTTCGGAAGGAAATGTAACCATAGGAGAAAACAGTACTATCTATGGGAATCTATCCTCAAAAGGACAGGTACATATTGGCAGGAACACCAGAGTCTTTGGGGGAATAAGAGCCGAATCCGTCTTACTTCATGAAAACGCAAGGGTGGACGGCACGATAAAGGCACCGTCGGGAGTATCTTTCTTACGGGAACCTGGAGAAAAGCCAGTTCTAGCAGATGTCAACGCTTTAGGGAAAGTAATCCCAAGAGAAATCAAGGGAACTGTATCTCAGGATGGACTTCTGAAAGCTCTGGGCGTAATAGAGATAGACTCACTCATTAAAACAAATGTCAAAGCTAAAAACGGCTTTGTACCTGGCAGGGAAGGAATGTCTGCCAGGACCATGGCGTTAGGGAGGACCCGGCGCACTGGAGGGGTGAGAAGATTAAGAAGAAAACATGAAACCGGAGAACATCAGAGCTGACAATAATTCCAGTTTACGTCCGAAGCTCCTGAAACCAGAATTACTTCGCTCAGGATTTTTTAAGACAGGATGCTCCTGAAATATTGAGTCTTTCTGTAAATCCTGATTTTGTTCTTATGCAGAAAAATTCCATGACCTGCCCCTCAGCTAAAGACTTAGAGGTTTTACACTTCTCAGTATAAAACATGGAAAAAATAATGCAGAAAATTTTCTTTTTTCAGAGAGAACAGCAAAGAGAGAACAGCAAATAATCAGTAATGTTCTTAGAGAATCAGGGATTCTTAGGGAATCAGGGATTCTTAGGGAATCAGAGAATTAGCTGGTTTTTGGCGAAGGGAGGGGAAAAACTTAAACTGAGAAATCAGTTAATCAGGAAATTGCTAATTCCAGAGATAAAGTCTTTAGAAATTAGCAGTCAATTAAGATAAGAAATATATTGGAAAATAAATACAGCTGAAAATAAATACAGCTGAAACTAAATACAGCTGAAACTAAATACAGCTGAAACTAAATACAGCTGAAACACTAATTAAATTCCATGAAAAAATTTCAATAATGAATTTTAAAATAAACTTACGATCACAAATTTAAGGAAAGGAATTTACTTGACAGAAAATATTATTGAATCCGCCGACCTCCAGGCAAGGTACAATGCCGTTATAGAAAAAGACTCAAATTATGTAATGCAGACCTATGGGCACCAGCCCCTTGTGCTTTCAAAAGGTAAAGGAGCGGTTGTCCAGGATGTGTACGGCAAGGAGTATATCGACTGCGTGGCAGGTATTGCGGTAAACAATGTAGGGCACTGCCACCCGACAGTTGTTAAAGCAATCCAGGCACAGGCAGAGAAACTTATTCACGTTTCCAATATATATTATACCGAAATCCAGGCAGAACTTGCGGAAACCCTCGTCTCGATTACAGGTATGGAGCGCGTATTTTTCTGCAACTCTGGAGCTGAATCCGTAGAAGCTGCAATGAAACTGGCTCGCGTGGTTTCGGGAAAAAACGCCTTTGTAGCAGCTGAACATTCCTTCCACGGCAGGACTATAGGAGCTCTCAGCGTGACCCACAAAAGCATGTACAGGGACCCATTCATGCCGCCGGTCAGTTCAGAAACGACTTTTGTCCCTTATTCCGATGCCAACGCTATCAGGAATGCAATTACTGAAAATACCGCAGCAGTGATCCTTGAACCCATTCAGGGGGAAGGAGGGGTGAACATACCGGGTCCCGAATACTTAAAAGAAGTAAGGGAAATCTGTGATGAGACCGGCACTCTCCTGATCTTTGATGAAGTGCAAACAGGTTTTGGAAGGACAGGCACCTGGTTCTGCAAAGAGCAGTTCGGAGTCGAACCTGACATTCTGAGTATGGCAAAAGCCTTAGGAGGAGGGCTCCCCATGGGTGCCATTGCAGCTCGCGACGGGCTCAGTTTCGGGCGCGGACAGCATGCTTCTACCTTCGGAGGCGGACCTCTTGTCTGTGCGGCAGCTCTTGCTGCGATTAAAGTGATTAAAGAAGAAAAACTTCTGGAGCGCTCAAAGGAAATGGGAGCTTATTTTGTGGAAAAGCTCACCAACATGGCAAGAGATGATATTTTAGAAGTTCGCGGGAAAGGGCTTATGATAGGAGTTGAGATCAAGTACCCCTGCGGCAAATTTGTTGACTTTGCAAGGGAACACGGCGTGCTTGTAAACTGCACCTCGGACTCAGTACTCCGCCTTGTCCCTCCACTTGTGATTACGAAAGAGCAGATAGATACGGTAGTTGATGTTCTTGAGCAGGCCTGAACTGATAAAAAAGGAAATATTTGATATTGCAGAGTACGTTCCCGGAAAGTCCACAGAAGAGATAGCTTCAGCCTACGGGCTTGATCCAGCCTCGATTATCAAACTGAGCTCAAACGAAAACCCTCTGGGGCCCTCCCCGAAAGCTGTCCGGGCTCTCATAGAGGCAGCTCCCGGAACAAATATCTACCCTTCAGCCGATGCCCGGGAACTGAGAGAAGCCCTCTCCAGACACACAGGTTTTCAGGTATCGAACATCGTCGCCTCGGGTCCCGGAATGGACGGGCTTCTTGACGGGCTTTGCAGGATAATCATTGAAAAGGGAGATGAGGTTATTGTCCCTACCCCGACCTTTGCCTATTATGAACTGCCTGCTAGAGCCTGTGGCGGAAAACCGGTATTTGTCAGGCGGAACCCTGACTTTTCCCTGGACCCTGAAAAGGTCCTTGAAGCCGTATCTTCCAGGACAAAGATTATTTTCCTCTGCTCCCCAAACAATCCTTCAGGCAACACCCTTCCCGAAGCTGACCTGAGGAAAATCGTTGAAAACACCCGTGCCCTTGTGTTTGTGGACGAAGCGTATGTTGAATTTGCAGACAGGAACCTTGCAGGGCTTGTAAGGGAATATGACAACCTTGTGGTTGGAAGGACTTTCTCAAAAGTATTCGGGCTTGCGGGGCTGCGCCTGGGCTACGGGATAATGCCTGAATGGCTTTTAAAAGAGTATTCAAGGGCAGCCACCCCGTTTTCGGTAAGCCTCCCGGCTTTAAGGGCAGGAGTGGCCGCACTTTTGGATGCAGAACACCTGAATAAAAGCATAAATCTTGCAAGGGAAGGCAGAGAATATCTGATAAAAAATATCCCATTTACGGTTTATCCTTCACAGGCAAACTTCGTACTTGTAGATGTTACCCCTCTGAAAGCAAAAAAGGTTACGGAAAGCCTTATGAAGAAAGGAATAATCGTGCGCTCCTGTGATTCGTTCAGGGAAGCCGGGGATTCTCTGATCAGGGTAACAGTCGGTACCCCTGAACAGAATGAAAAGGTCGTCAAAGCGTTTGAAATTTCAAAAGCAGAGGTTTAAAAACCTCGATTCTCTTAGTGAACTACTCCTCCCTGTCAGGCTAACGCCTGCTGAGGAAGGGGCTTCCTTCGAGTATTTACTTCATTTGAGAATCAGATTCTGAGAATCTAATTCTCATCGGTAAACCTGTTTGTC
>JBFHIK010000054.1:0-10601 GCA_041596555.1 Methanosarcina sp. | reverse complement strand
CAATAAACCAATTTTTCCCAGGGTGGTCTGTTTATCCTCATAACCCACTGTCTGGTTCAGCATGCTGAAGAACTCACTAACTATTTTCTTGGCCCCTGGTCCCTTAACCTCAGATTGTAATTTTCAGTCGTGATAAAGTCTTTCTTATCCATAGCCCCATTTTCAACCAGGCGGATAACTGCCAGATCCACAGGGAACCTGAAAGGCTTTTGAAGGTTATAGGCTAAACTGTTGTATTATGTCGTGACCGTTCAAAAGAGGAAGTTTTATTAGAAATCAACCTTCTTCTTTTCTTTAGAATTTTTACGCAATAAACAATGGTAATAGACATGAACTATAGCAAAATGACAAAGGACGATTTTGACAGAATTCTTTACACACGTCTTAATGAGGAAACTTTTCAATCAATAGTTAATATTCCGGGTGTTTCTGAAATAGTATCCAGACATTTCAATAATGATACACTTCTTAAAGAGGAAACTTCTCAATCAATAGTTAATATTCCAGGCGTTTATGAAATAGTATCCAGGCATTTCAATAATGATGTACTTGAATTGTGGGAGTATGAGCAGTATATAAAAGTTAAAGAGATTGTAGAAAGAATCGGGTTGTGGAATCCAGAATTCCAGCGAACCATCGTACTGTTAAATTTACTGAAAGAAGTAACTGAAATTCTTTACGATACCCTGGATCTAAAACTGGACAAATATGTTAACCTTCGAGCACTTCCGGTTAGGGAGTTTCACAAAGAAACTGTGGACAAATATTCTGCATACCCTATATGGACATGTGATTTTGAAGGGTCCTGTCTTGTTGGTGCAGAGAAGTTTGAAATCGAACCTATCGATTCAATTCTCCACCGCTTTGGGGATGAGTAGATGCTTCTGTGTAAATTCGTAATTCATCAGTTATATAAAAAAAGTTTATAATTATCAACAAGAATTTACTTTAAAATTGATAATGTGATTTAATGTGGCAAACAGTATTAAATTAATTAATTTTATCTTTCTTCAAGTCCCATCAATGATCTGGTAAAACAGATAAGTTCTGTTTAATTATAGGCAATATGAATCTGCCTGGATGAGGCGGGGTTATGTTGGATTGATCACAAATTATAATTGGCTATCCCTTTTTAAAAGATGTCCCATTTTCAATTGCTTACAATTGAGATAATCATCATTAAGCGTATTGGGCATTACTTCAATGGGCACCCGTTCCACCACAGTTAATCCATATTCTTCAAGACCCGTTATCTTTGTTGGATTGTTGGTCATCAGACGCATTTTTCGAACCCCCAGGTCCTTAAGAATCTGGGCTCCAACAGCGTAATCCCTCATATCGGCATCAAATCCCAACTCAAGATTGGCATCAACCGTGTCGTATCCCCGGCACTGGAGTTCATAAGCCTTGAGTTTATTGACCAGGCCAATCCCCCGGCCTTCCTGCCTGAGGTAAAGAATAACACCACTTCCCTCTTTCTCCACCATGGCCATGGCTTTATGGAGTTGTTCGGCACAGTCACATTTCATGGAGCCGAAGAGATCTCCTGTCATGCATTCTGAATGAACCCTTACAAGGATGTCTTTTTCAGGATCGATTTCACCTTTGACCATTGCGATATGGGTAAGGTTATCCAGGTCATTTTCATAGGCGATCATTTGAAACTCACCGCCATATTTCGTGGGAATAACAGTTTCGGCTGCTTTTCTGACAAAAGATTCTGTCTTCAAGCGATACTTCACAAGATCTGCAACTGTACAGATACCTATGCCATGTTTTTCACTGAATTTTTCCAGGGATGGCATTCGAGCCATGGTACCATCATCATCCATTATCTCACAGATGACACCTGCAGGCTTACATCCGGCAAGACGCGCCAGGTCCACAGAGCCTTCTGTCTGGCCGACACGAACCATGACACCATTATCCTTTGCCCTCAGGGGGAAAATGTGGCCAGGCCGAACAAGGTCGTCCGCAGTTGCACCATCGGCAATGGCTGCCTGAATGGTGGTGGCCCTGTCTGCAGCAGAAATACCGGTGGTCACTCCAACCTTGGCCTCAATTGAAACGGTAAATCCGGTTCCATAGGAAGATGTATTATTCTCCACCATCATGGGAAGGTCTAACCGGTCAGCCGTTTCACCGGTCATGGAAAGACAGATCAGACCACGACCATACCTGGCCATAAAATTAATAGCTTCAGGGGTCACCGCCTCTGCTGCCATGGTCAGGTCCCCTTCATTCTCCCGATCTTCATCATCCACAAGAATGACCATACGCCCTGCCTTGATGTCCTTAATGGCCTGTTCAATGCTTATTTTAGACATATTCGAACTCACTCCTTGCTCCTTATAGTAATCCTGTTAAATCATTGCCAGCGCCATCCCAACTCTCAGATGCATGCTTTTCCATGAAGGGATGAAACAATGTGAGACTACCTGGCATGGAGATAATTTCCCAGGCTTTCTTAGCAGGAACTCCAACTTCTTTTTCGAAATAGAAACTTTCTTCGTAGTCAAACATGGTTCAATCTCCTCTTTAGCTTACTTTGTTTTTTAGCACTTACTTTGGAATAGGTTGATCAGGCGTGACACCATAGTAATTAGTTCTAGCCTTACCCCATGGACAACCATTTGGACCTGTTATCTTCAGTTCAATGTTCTGTAGTGTTTTACACAGGCTGTTGCCAGCACGTGCACCTTTGCAGATGGGGCAGAGCTTTTCACAGAATATTGGTGCCTTTTTTTGGTCTGCCATTTGTTATATCCTCCTGTTGTAGTTTCATTAATTCTAAAATATCTTCTTTAGTACCTCAGCATTTCTGCTTTCATGGCTTCCATCATTTTCATTAGTTCCTGTACGGTTTTCTCACGGCTGTAATCAGGTGAACGCAGCATATCGCCAAGTTTCTTCCCTGCCTGCTCGGCCGCAAGCATTAATTCTTCATCTTTTGTAACATCGGGGATCGTATCTTCATTGATAGGGACAACATCAGGTCCTTGTAGAAGGTAGGGTATACCAACCTTGCAGGTTTCACCGTATCCGCAATAGTGGCAGCCAGCAGCACCTATTCCCTGCACATTGTCTACGACTTTAATCATGTTAGCGAAACAGATATGATTTAGAACTTCAGTAGGTGGTGCAGGATTAAAACCTCCAAGACTTACAGTAACTGCAAGTTTTCCCCAGAGGATATCAGCTTCACGGTGCCTGAACTGATACCATCTTTCCATGAAACAATGCATCACTGCATTCAATGTGTCAAAATAGTTGACACCACTCAGAACATAGGCATCTGCTTCAACGATCTTATCACGCAGGGTTTTCATGTCATCATTCACTTTGCATATATTGTCATCAACACATGCCATACACCCTATGCAGCCACCTATGTTTTTACCGTGCAGTGAAATAAGTTCATATTCGCATCCTGTATTTTCCAGGACCTTCTGTACAACTTTAATAGAGCCTGAACGTGATTCTGGCCTTGGGCTTCCTGATATTCCGAGTATTTTCATATTTTAAACTCCTCCATGTTGTTTATTTCTCAGACCTAACGTTTCCGATTTAGTCACCATAAGACACTAATACGTACATGAATATATACTAATCTGTCATAAAAGTATACAAACATATTTTTAGTCATAAAAATATACCAAGCATACATTTTTGTAACTGTAAATCAAACTACTGTACAAAGAGGAATTGTTGTGAGCGAATTAATATCGGAATCATCAAGCACTTCTTTATTGCAAAAAGAAATTCGTGCTCTTCGCCTGGAGCTTAATGAGTTCAGAAGTGAAGTTACAACGGGTAAAACACATTCATTGCTCAATGAGTTCAAGAATCAATGCGCCGGAGATTTTCTTAATGTTTCTCTGGACAATAACTTAAACATCATCAAGAATGAGTCAAATGAGTGTACGATGTGGGAGCATTGCGAACCTATTTTCACTGAGTACTTTGACAGTTTATCTGATTTTGCGAGAAAAGGGGAGCTATCAGATACTAACATTTCAAGTATAAGGAACAAGTTCGATCAAATGAAGGAACATGCAGGGGAATCCAAACAGTGTTCCAATTGCTTCCAACATGCTGAAACATGTTTTGAGACCCAGATTGAAATGTTGCAAAAAATGGGTTTCTGTAAACCCGATAACGGGGATATACAAGTTCAAGATCTTCCCGAAGACCAGATATCCAGTTTGATAGGGGATGCATTGAGTAGTGCTGCCAGAGTCCAGATTCTTAAAGCATTACATGATGATGCGAAATCATTCACCGCACTTTCAAAACTCACAAAACTTCGTGGTGGAAATCTCCTATTCCATCTTGATAAATTACAAAGCAAAGGATTGATACGCCAACGTGAAGAACGAGGTGAATATCAAATCACTTTGCAAGGTCACAATCTCATCAATTCCCTATTAGAGGTTGCAAAAGCATTGTCCTTTTGAGTATAAATTTTTACTGAAAAAATAGCTGCAACACTGGATTCTAAAGATAATCTAACGACCGGATTCTGACAATGCCGACTTTTCCGGAAACACATCGGAGTTCGCAAAAACATTTGGCATGGATATCATCAATATTGACGGCACTATGAAAATAGCAATTGATTCTTATATGAATGCGAAACTTGCGGTATGTAAAGACTCAGAATGATATTGCTTTTAACATAGTTAGAGTTACCCAGGTGCATTAAATATAGTGCAGATTAAGTATGTACTAAATATCTACCGACCTATAGCCAGGAAATAGTTATATTGTCCTGCAAACACAGTATTTGCACAGGGACATTTCCTCTAATATATGCTTACTCTTTGCAGGACAGTAATAAACGCCATCATTTTCAAAAATCGTCTGATTTTCATTTATGTACATTCCTGGTGGATGGAGTGGTTCTTTCACTATAAAAGTCAGATATGTGGAAATAATACGAGTATATTCCTTCAAATCACTTTGATTGGGAGCATACTCATCCATATACTTGTTAATCCTGAAAGTAAAATCTTCAAGCTTTCCAATGTCAATCTCCTCAGATATTTCTGAACAATCTCTTTCTTTTAGCTCAGAAAATTTCTTACGGTTATACCTTGCAAGATATTCAATATTATACTGAAGACTCCCACGAGGAGCCTGAATATCTCCTGTTTCTTTTTTATTAACCCTTGCTAAATACCCAGAAGATAGATTGGAAGCTTCTTTTTGTAATAAAAATAATAGTTCACATGAATTCATATAAAATCCCCTCCAAATTATGCATATGGAATATCTTTCAAGCTATAGTTTCGTTTAGTTTGTTCTTTGTTATGTAGATTAAATCCTATCATTAGCAACTGTCACTCTCGGAAATACCTGTTTTAGTTTCCATATATGAATTGATGGCTATATCCATCGTCCCATTAGTGTTAATAATCTCCATGTCAAACTCTTTTGCAAATTCAGAAGCATTCTCATGGTAAGTATTATCTTTATAAATTTGATTGTTGATCTTGATAAGAAAAGCATAATCAGGGTTTCTTAGATATCTAGCGTGTTCCTTATAAGATGGCGTAGATCTGAAGTTCTCTTTATTCATATCGGAAAGCCACATAGGGGTTGCATAGAAAACACCTTTTCCTAGTTCCTTGCTATTCCCGTACGCATCGTTCCCACCAAGTGCTACGCTAATACAGTCATCAACAAGATTTCTTTCATTATCTCTCAGAAAATAAACAGGGCAATTTAGCCTCTGCAAATCGTTCTGCACTTTTTCAGAACTATAGCCACATTTCCCATAGAAGATAAGGATGCCATCTGACATTTGTGACATTTCTCTGGCATTCAGATATACTTCAGACTGCAACTTATCAGGATATTCATGTAAATCTTTTGTCAGGAGATTAACAACAACCGTTAATTCCTGTTGTTTATTTCGATTGAACAAATCACATGTTTGCCTGAAGACTGGAATCTTTGAAAATATCCTCATGAAAATATCAGGTGAATGTCTATTGCTTTCTGAAACAAGAGGGTATAGCCTATCAGAAGAAAACACAAAAGGCCTGAGATTCTCAGATTTAAGTTTTTGTATAAATCGGGAACTGTTTCTGTTTTCTACCACAAACAAATGTTTAATTCCAGGGTCCGTTGAGAGAACATTAACTAATTCATCTTCAAGCATTTCGCAGGCAACTATACTTAAAATTAGCATGGTTCTCCTATATTACACGGTCTTGTTCTTTATTTCATCCTTTATCGAGCGATAGCATTTCTCGAAGAGTTCCTGACTACCACATATCTCGAAGATGCTATATCCGAATAGCTTTGCATATTCCTCTATCTTTTCGTCGATATCTTTTGTGTATTCAAGTCCTGTATTGACCTTTGCAACCCTTGAGTATCCGGCCAGGTCATTGATCATTTTTCCCATCTTCAATGCTTCCTCAGGATTAGAATTATAATCAATACCTGAAACTTCGAATTCTCTCCATGAATTGGCATACATAGGTGTGAAAAAGAATGCAGGCTCTTTACTATGTTCTTTTAGTAATTTTAAGTAATTTGCACAACCTCCGACAGTTGCTCCTATGCAGTCATCAACAATCCTTTCGTCATCTCTGAGTATTCTCACGACACAACCATCTTTTTCCAGGCAGAAATCTTCTTCCACGTTACCCAGAACGTTACCACAAAGACCATAAAAAAGGAGTAATCCGTTGGAAAAGTGTGTCATTTTTCTTATGTTTTGATAAACTTCAGATTTCAATTTTTTTGGTACTATATGAAGTCCGAGCTCCAGTATATTAACTACAACAGTTAGTTCATCCTGATCAACATCTTTAAGCATTTGTGGCAGCTCTTCAAAAAGAACAATATTGTAACAAATTTGCTGTTCGTCAAGTTTTTCAGTAAATTCTGAGATATTATCATTTTGTACAATTAGAATTTTCTTGATCTGGAAATCGTTTTCAAAAACCCAGATAATTTCATCTTGAAGTATTTCACAACTTACTATGCTTAATACAGGCATTTTCTTCCTCATTTTAAGAGTATATTAGTGCCTGAATATATACCTGAAGGTTAGATAAATGTACATTGTGTGCCAGTAGTATAGAAAAGTGACTTTTTAAGATTCACCCTTCATAGTGAATGAGCATTCAAAGATCATCATCTGTCAGTCTCTCAATCAAATTAGCTGCGTAGATCCCATTCCACATCTCCAACCTTTCCCTTACATGAGAATTAAGAGTAAATGGCTTATCAGCCTCAGTATTTTGCTTCATATAATGCAAAGTTCCTTTTGAAAAACCTAGCTTTTTCCAGTCTGAGTATGAAATACTAAGTATCTTCTGCCTAATCTCTTCAGAATCCTGCCTCTCAACAGTATAAGCAAGGTTACCTTGCTTGGATTCATCTCATGTAAAAATCCTACATGAGCATCAAGACCTGCCGTATTAATGGCTCTTAGACATTCAGCTTCAAGCAGAGCATGTTGAAAACAGTACCCGCGAAAATAGGGGATAGCACCCCCTCTCAATCTCAGCAGGAGTTAACTCGTATTTCGTTGAAAACAATACCTGTGAAAATAGGGGATAGCAACTTTAGGTGTTGCTCCTCTTTGTCCCTGTCTTCTCTTTTGTTGAAAATTCTCTGTTTGTTCGGGGAGGAGTTGGAAAAAGTACCCGTAAGCCAGGTTAAAAAATGTCCTGAACATGGTTGATATAGAATAATGTAGAATAACTTACTGGTATTAAACAAAAAAGGGGTGTGATAAGTTTGGAAGTTTTAATCGAACCGGTGATGAAAAATATAGAAGAAAGAACCGTAGCATATGTTTCATTTGTCGGCAACTACGTGGGAAAAACCGAAGTCTTCGCAGAGTTGTTTGGAAAACTGTTCAACTGGGCGGGTCCGAAAAAATTGATTGTACCGGATACTCTTTTTCTTTCCACTTATTATGATGATCCGGGTGTTACACCTCCGGAAGAACTTAAGCTGGATGTGTGCATGACAATTGAAGATAACGTTGAAGTTGAAGGAGAGGTAAAAAAGAAAAAGCTGCCCGGAGGAAAGTATGTGCTGATGCGTGCTGAACTGACGGGAGCCGAAGAATATGTTCCTGCATGGGAAAAGGTCGTTGAGTGGTTGATACAAAATAAACTTGAAATGGATATGTCCCGACCGGGTTATGAGATATATTTGAATTCTCCGGACGAACATCCGGAAAAGCATCATATTATTGATATTTGTATGCCGGTAAAGTGAATAGGATTCCGGGGCTGTTCATAGCGTAAAAATATTTTTTACTATATTTTTTAACTATATTTTTCAGGTTTACAATCTATTTTTAATAACACTGGTTTTGCAAAATGTCAATACCAACCCATACAAAAATTTCGTTTACTGTCGAGGCAAATATAAATAAGATATATAATCAGTTTTAGATGCTTTATTGATGCCGAAAATAATGCCAGCCTACTTTTAAAAAGGAGAAACTATGAAACATTTCATTACAAAAGACACGCCTGTTACTGAAGAAGCGCTTAATGTCATCGCCCATTTGCCCACGAAAAGTCTTCCTGCAATAGTTGAAGATGAATTCTTCGTTAAACTGAGCGACCGCAATATTATGCATATAGCAGTTTTACTTGCACAAAAAAGCTATGATGAGGGAGGCTGTCCCATCGGGGGCATCATCATCGATAACAACACGCGCCGGATTGTCGGCAAAGGGCATAATACGCTTGTGCAGGACAATGATCCTTACAACCACGGGGAAACTTCGGCTATACGCGATGCTGGACGGCAGGACTTCAGCAACACCACGATTTTCACAACGCTCAGCCCCTGCGACATTTGCGCCACATTGATATATATGCGTCAATTCGACCGCGTGGTCGTCGGGGATGTTACGAACGCCTCGGGTAATGAACAGATGCTGCGCGAAAAGGGTGTCAAAGTCGATATCCTTGAAGATCCTATGGGAATAACATTGTATACGAAATACCGGGCAGAAAAACCGGAGCTCGACATGGAAGACTGGAAAGGTCTGGCTGCCGTTCACAAGAACCAACCGGACTTTGCTTAATAAAGGAAACGATCTCAAAAACTAATATCATATTAACATTATAAACTCAACATTAGAAACTACAGAACAAATCTTGGGAAATTATTCAAAAGGTTGAATCTTATTTCAATTACTTAAAAAACACTTACAAACAGTGAAGTTTTCTTCACACGTTATTTTGATTCAAGTAAAGGATTATATTATTTACTTGCATTCTTGAAAATCAACCTTTTGACCCCCAGATTCAGGACTAACAAAATCCGGTTTTTTAGTTATCCCTATCAGGCAATGGCCGAACTCCTCAACTTTTAAGAGTAAAAGGAATGACCAGATATTACTAAAAATGAGGCGTTTTTTTAGAAGCTATTTGTTGGGGGTAATCATTACAGAGATTAAAGACAAACACGATGTACAAAAATAGGAATTGTAAGTAGAATACTTACTTTTTAAAAGTGATTTAACAGTCGTCTTACGCTTTAATAATAAGTGTCTTATGAACCCACAACAACCCATTATAACCAGTGCACCTGATAGTCAGACCACTAATATAATAACCAGTCTTTGGAAACTTATGTACCGGATTTTTTAGTGCTGAAGTAATTTTTGTTCCTGAGAGAGAGGTTCCATCTCCAAAGTCCCATCGGATATATGTCTCTGTACCTTTTGAGAGGTCCTTGAATTGTACCATTCGTGGATCAGTACTCGAAGCGGCTACTGCTGTATAATCAATGGAATTACCTCCAGCGGTTAGAAGTTGTGTTGCTGGAGGAGTTCCTGCACCAAGGGGAGTTTTGTATATAGTAATTGATGCAGAGGCTGCTGAAGACAATAAAGTCAATGCCATTAATACTGTGAAAACAGATAATGTTATTTTCCATACAGACTTTCTATTATTTTTCATTTTTATTCTCCTATATTTTATTCTAAGTTTGATCCGGGAACACTCCTAATCAAAAATAATAGGGGAAGTTAACATATAAACATACTTATATTTTTGACATTAAATAAAAATGGCAATGCAACTTTAAAACTTTATAATGCTTTATTTTTGTATCTAAAAGATTACAACAATTTAAATTAATTAAACAATGGTCACAATTGTTACAAGCTTAAAAATAAGGATTATGAGACGGTTATGCAATTATGTATCTTTAGACAGTTTATTATTTCCCACAAGAATTGCCGCACAAGAATTGCCGCAGCTGTGGAACGTCAGCTTTGACCCCCTTGACATTAAAAACGTATCCTCTTCAAAATGTATAGGGAAAAATAAATTTAACACATTTGTGAACTAGATAAAGATTTATCTGAGTCTGAGAAACATACTCAAGAATAATATTAAGCTTGCACTACATAATAAAATTGATATATATTTTGCCGGTTGGAAAATTCTCCCTCGAATTTGAAGAAGATACGAATGCCGGGTAATCACATTATCAAAATAGGCAAAAGTATAAGGGAGAGTTCACCGTTATAAGCGATTACTAACTTTTAAGCAGTAAATTAATCTTAACTTTTCTGAAGTTGTGCTTATAGCTCTTAATTGTTT
>JBFHIK010000053.1:0-10641 GCA_041596555.1 Methanosarcina sp. | reverse complement strand
GTTCTTCTGAGGGTTCCAGAAGATGAAAACCGCCTATAATATCAAGGACCCTGCTGTCTCTGCAGACTTCTTTTGCATATTCGGTGATATTGCAGATCCCTGAATGGGAACAGCCCGTGATGATTACGAGCCCTGCCTCTGCCCTGTACACCAGGGCCGTGTCGTCCGGAAGGAAGTCGGGAATTTTGTTTCCCTCGTTGTCCTGCACGTATCCGACAGCTGCCCCTGCCTCAAAGGCGAAGTTCCGGGGGATTTCCCCAAGGAAAACGAGCCTCTCGCTCAGCCAGAGGGGAATGCTCGAGAGCTGCAACCTGAAGTGTTCTGAAAGCTTTTTGGGGGTGAGCAGGCTTCCGATTTCCCCTATCCCTTCACATTTTTTGCTTTCGAAGGCGAGGGGATGGGCAACAAGAACTGGAGACCTGCAGGGCAGTCTTTCTATTCCTGCTTCCGTGAAGAAACGGATCAGGGGTTCAAGCCCCCAGCTGTGGTCCAGGTGCCCGTGGGAAAGGACCAGGTAATCGAAGTCCGAAAGTGAAAGTCCCATTTTCCGGGCGTTTTTGAGGAAGATATCCGAATACCCGGTATCAAAAAGGACTCTGGTGTCCGAATCCTCCAGCAGGAAGGACAAACCAGGCTCGGCAAGGAAATACCTGTCAATAAGGGTGTTATTATCAACAAGGACCGTGAGTTTCATGAAGAAATTATTTTGCCTGCAGCCTATAATAATATTATCAAATACCCGTGAACTACCCCCGAGCTAAAGAGGCTGCCCGACAATTCAATTTCAAGGCGAAAACATGTAATAAATAAGGTTTTTAAAGCCTTTAAATCGAAAAAAAAAGAATTTAATAAAAATTTTATTAGAACTTAATTAGTACCGAAAGTAATTGTCGGACAGCCTGTAAAGATCCAGGGGTTTTACACTTTTTCATCTAAAAAGCGGATTAGAAGTTTTCAGTAATATAATCCGCCATGGACTCGAAAACCTTTCTTCCGTCAGCAGAGCCCAGGATTGATTCGGATGCTCTTTCCGGATGGGGCATGAGGCCGAGAATGTTTCTTGAAGAGTTTACTATTCCTGCGATGTTTTCCAGAGAGCCGTTGGGATTGGCTTTGTCCGTTGCTCTTCCTTTTTCGTCTACGTAGCGGAAAACGACCTGTTCCTTTTCGTCAAGCTCAGCCAGGGTCTGTTCTTCAGCAAAGAACTTGCCTTCCATATGGGCGATGGGCATCCTTATAACCTCGCCTTTCCTGAACTTCGAGGTAAAGGGAGTATCAGTGGTTTCAACCCTGATGTTTGTCCAGTGGCACCTGAATTTGGGGTATTCGTTTGTGGTAAGAGCCCCTTCGAGAACCCGGGCTTCGGTCAGCACCTGGAAACCATTGCAGATCCCAAGCACAGGTTTTCCTTCGGCTGCTATTTTTTTTACGGAATCCATAATCGGAGTTCGGGCTGCAATCGCCCCTGCTCTGAGGTAATCTCCGTAGGAAAAGCCGCCCGGAACAACGACTCCGTCAAAACCGGCCAGGTTTTCCTCTTTGTACCAGACAGTTTCGGCATCCACACCAACCACGTCTGTAAGGACATGTTGGACATCCATGTCGCAGTTTGTGCCTCCGAACTGAATAATGGCAATCTTCATCTTTTTCCCTCAACCTTACTTTAGTATTTTCAAAAAATTTAGTTTCTGGATTTTATTCTGCAATCCTGTTATTCCTGCAGGGAGCCCTCAGTTAAGTTCCTTGAGCTCTATAGTATAGTTTTGGACGATTGGGTTTGCAATAAGCTTCTGGCACATCTCATCAACCTTCTGCTCCGCAACTTCGGCAGATTCGGCTTCGAGCACGATTTCGTATAGTTTTGCGGTCTTTATGCTTTCAACTGCATATCCAAGGTGTCCGAGAGCCTTTTTGGCTGTGGTGCCTTCAGGGTCAAGCATGCCTGCTTTCTGTTTAATAGTTACTGTTGCCTGGTACTGCATCTTTGTAAGCCTCAATTTTGAATTTTTAAATTATCGGACTTTCACCTGCTTTTCGACAGCCTGAATGCAACATCATGTGAAAGATCAGGTGAAAGATAAGGGTGAAAGATTAAGTGAACTTAAAGGTAAACAATTTCCGGTCTGCACCATAATAATTGTAAGATGCTTAAAAACGTTGCGTATATTGGAGAGCACAGATAAAAAACTTCCTTCATAGCACGCAAAGTCCTTCAAAATCAAAGCATCCGTTATTGTCTGCAGCCTCACCCATATTTATAAAATTGCTAATTATAAAATTATAGGACAGAACAGTAAAGTTTTAAATGTATATAAGACGTAATTATATATTGGGTGAGATGTTGGATTTAAATGAACCGGATAACCGGGAATGTAAACAGGATAGTATGGAATAGGACCTGCACCTGACAAGACAGCTTGTCCTCTGCAAATATGGAGTCATGAGGGGCAGCGATTGCTGCAAAGCTTACACGCCGAAAAATAACCTGTTCGCTACACGCTGCTGCTGCCTTTACTGTGCGCAATCCATCTGGATAGGGGACGAAAAAAGTGCAAGAAACCCCTTTGCTGCCCTGCAGGGAGACCCTGTGTTCGCTGTAGAAGTGCTTCGGGAATAAACGCCCGAGTTGCGCTGCCCGAGTTGCGCTGCCCGAGTTGCGCTGCCCGAATTGCGCCTCGGGAGTACGCGGTCCTTTTCGCTGCGCTCAAGAGGACTACTTGATGAGTTTTAGTAGTGAGCTTTGATTCAGATGGCTAAATTACGATTTCTTTAACCCGTACAACCATATTCGCCGTACCGTGTCTTTCTTGTCCCGCTCGACGCAGGAGAGCGGCTTTCAGACAAAAAGAAAAGAAGAGAACAGAATATAGGAAAAAAGTCAACAGTAAAAACGACTGATGGAGCCTATAAAGAACGACAAAAACGAACAAATAATAGCGACAGAAAAATCAGAATGAGCGCAACGAAAGCAGAATTTAATTCGATCTGAAGAATGCTCTTTTTTGAGTCTTTTTTCTATTTTTTATTTGAGGTCTTTCCGCTATTTTCTGCGATTTTTTGCTGTCGTTTGCTGTCGTTTGCTGTTGTTTGCTGTTGTTTGCTGCTGTTTACTGTTGTTTGCTGTCGTTTGCTGTCGTTTGCTGTCGTTTGCTGTTGTTTGCTGTTTTTGATGGGCCGCCAGGCGGCTGGCGGAGGCGCTTATATTTACTGTGAATTGAAAGGCCGTTTTCAGGGTAAGGGGAAGTATTTCTTAGCCCGGGGTATTTTCATAGTATCAATTTCTCTAAGTAGCAGTATTGGTTTGCAGGTTTTATTTTCTTACCTGGCGGGCCGGCTCAAGTCCTGTGCGGCGCAGGAAGCGAAAACTGAAAGATTTTCCTCCCGGAACCCGGAATAGAGCACCCAGTTGATCAGGGACCACCACATTTTTTGATCAGCGTTTTTTGATCTGAATTGGCAGCACATTTTTCCAGATCGGTCTGCTTTCCGGGCAGTGTTCCGTATTCAGGCTGGTTGGAGGTGCCCTGCCGGAAGATTGCAAAATAATAAATACAGGGTGGAGCTCGTGTATACCGGACAGAAAGGACAGAAAGGACAGAAAAAAGGACAGAAAAAAAGGTGTAATCATGTGCGGAATAGCAGGAGTGTTCGGAACCCCTGACACTAATATAAAAGTAAAGAAAATGCTTGCAGCCCTGGAACACAGGGGACCTGATGCCTGCGGAACCTATACGGCAGGAGACCTGAGCATAGGAAATACCCTGCTTAAAATAACAGGAGATATGCCCCAGCCCCTCACAGGGATAGGCGCTCTCGTACTCAATGGGGAGATCTTTAATTTTCGCGAGCTTGCAGTTGAGGTAGGGATAAAAACCGATTCTGATACCGAACTGCTTTTTTCACTTATAGAAACCGGGGTAAAAGGGGGAAGCACGCCAGTAAACGCTGTCAGCTCTGCACTTTCTAAAGTTAACGGGGACTATGCCCTTGCATATGCCTGCGGAGGAGAACTTGTACTTGCCAGAGATCCTTCAGGAGTAAAACCTCTCTTTTACTGCTCCGGGGAAGGGACGGAAAAGCCAGAGACAGCCTTTGCCTCCGAAAAGAAAGCCCTTGCTTTTATTGGCAGAAAAGCAAAGCCCTTTCCACAGGGAGGGATTCTGGGTTTCAATACCGAAAACGGGAAAATCACCGAAAAAACGCCGGAAGAATACCTGAAGACAAAATCCCCTGAGAAGAGAATACACGCCGAAAAAGAGGCTTTATTTCACCTGAAGGCAGCTCTTAAAAAGGCTGTGGAACTCAGGCTTACCCCGACTGCGGGAATTGCATTTTCAGGAGGAATTGACAGCACCTTTTTAGCAGCCCTGGCAAAGCGGACTGATCCTGACATCTCCCTCTATGCGGTTGGGCTTCCGGATTCTCATGACGTTGCCCAGGCAGAGAGTGCAGCAGAGGCTATCGGCATGAAGAGAAATCTCAAAGTTCATTTCCTTTCGCCCGAAGAAATAGAAGCTGCAGTCCCTGAGATTATTTATGCAACCGAATCTACTGATCCAATGACGATAGCAATAGGGCTTCCTCTTTACATAGTTGCAAAAACTGCAAGAGAAGAAGGGAAGCGGGTCCTTCTGACCGGGCAGGGTGCAGATGAGCTCTTTGGAGGGTACAGGAGGCATGAGGGATTTTTCGAGCAGGGCCCTGAGGTACTTGACAGGGAGATTTACTCTGACCTTGAAAGCATCTCAACAATTAACCTTGAAAGAGATGATATGGTTACAATGGCAAATTCTGTGGAACTCAGGGTGCCCTTTCTGGATAAAGAAGTAATAAAAACCGGGCTTGCAATAAGTCCGGAGCTTAAGGTCCTGAAAAAAGATGGCTTTTATACACGAAAATATATTCTCAGAAAAGCGGCAGAAGACCTGGTCCCTCCGAAAATTCTCTGGAAAGAGAAAAAAGCAATGCAGTACGGGACAGGAGTACAGAAGGTGCTCGACTGGCTTGCCAGGGATTCGGGCTTTTCTAAAAAGCAGGGGAATCATATAGAAAAATACCTCGTGCAAATTGCTTCGGAAAAGAGATTCGAGTTCATAAATAAATGAGAGGCTAGACAAAAGGATTCTATTAGGGATTCTATTAGGGATTCTATTAGGGATTCTATTAGGGATTCTATCAGGGATTCTATTGAATAACGCAGGAAGCGGCTGGCTGGACGAAAATGGAGTTTCTCAGGGCAGCACCCCATACGCTACAATCACCTTTAAAGGCAGTGCTCTTCCTGACAACATGTACAATGAGCTGGATGTAACAGACTTCATAACAGAATATGTCAGCTGGGAATACGAAAACACAGGTTTCCTGATCAAAACTTACTATGAAAGCTCTGACTATGTAGCCTGCAACAGTCTCGAATTCGGAAAGAAAAAGCCGTTATAAATGAGTAAGTATAAACAGTTTGATGTTTATATTCGAGTAAAAAATTATTACGTTTGAGAGTTATATTTGAGTAGAAATTAGAGTAGAAATTAGAGTAGAAATATTAGAGTAGAAATATTAGAGTAGAAATATTAGAGTAGAAAATTATTACGTTTTATTTATAACCAAAATTTAAGGGGGAATTCAAATAAAAATAGCAATTACCGGAAAAGGCGGCGTTGGAAAAACGACTCTCTCAGGCACTCTGGCAAGACTGTTTGCAAGAGACGGATACGAAGTCCTGGCAATAGATGCAGACCCGGATATGAACCTGGCATCTTCCCTGGGGATCGAAAACCCCCCAACGCCCCTTGTTGATTTCAAAGACCTTATTCAGGAAAGGGCAGGCACCGAAGGAGGAGCTTTTATCTATAACCCAAAAGTGGACGACATTGCAGGCAAATACGGAGTAATAGGGCCTGACGGGGTCAGGATGCTTGTCATGGGTACTGTGGATAAGGGAGGAAGCGGCTGCATGTGCCCGGCATCAGCCTTCCTCAGGGCTCTTCTAAGGCACCTGATGCTTAAGGAAAAGAGTGCAGTTATCCTGGACATGGAAGCCGGAATCGAGCATCTGGGAAGAGGCACCACGCGCGGAATGGACCTTATGATTGTGGTGGTGGAGCCGGGAGCCCGGTCCCTTGAAACAGCCGAAAGGATTAAAAAACTCTCTTCCGAGATCGGGATAAAACATATTGCTGCCGTAATTAACAAAGGAGGCGCTGGAAAAGTCAACGCAAGGCTCGAAGAGCTGGGCATTCCGGTACTTGGAGAAATTCCCTTTGACCAGCAGTTAATGCAGGCTGACCTGGAAAAAAAGGCTCCGATTGATATAGGCGGCGAAGCTGTTAACGCCATAGTGAAAATCAAAGAGAAACTAATGGAAACCGTTGAAGAAATCAGAAAAGAAAACGAGGCTAGTAAAAAATAAAGGCTGAAACACAGCCTCTAAAATTTTTTCCTACTATTTTTCCTACTATTTTTTTCCTGCAAATTTGTTCCTGTAGTTTTTTTGTATTTTCCCGGCTCAGTTAAAGTTGCTGTCCGGAGAATCCGTTAGAGTTCCTTTTTTATAAATTATCCCCAGAAGCCTCATCTGTTTCTCCCTGATAAGGATATCAGTAGGGTCTATTTCCAGAGCTCTTTCATAAGATTTCATAGCCTCTCCGTATCTTCCGAGATTTTCCAGAACCGAGCCTTTCTGGTACCAGGAGAAGACATCCTCGGAGTTGACCTTAAGGACTTCATCGTAACACTCTATAGCTTTTTCAAAATCCTTTAAGTTGTTGTAGGCATAACCCTTGAGGCACTTTATGCCCAGGTGATCGGGATCGATTTCAAGAGCCTTATTGTAACAGGCAAGAGCTTCTTCAGACCTGCCAATTCTGTCCAGGACAAAACCTTTCTGGAGCCAGGCATCAAGGTGCATAGGATCCAGATTTAAGGCTTTATCATAGAGCCTGAGTTTGTCTTCATAATTCTCAGCCTCGCCTGCTTTTATAAGGAGCTGGCTGGGGTCCTCGGTTTCTTCGGGTTTTTCTGGCGCTTCCAGCTCATTTTTCTTCACCTTAGTGCTTTCTGTATTAGTTTTTTCCTCTGCCATTTCGGAATCCTCCGTTTTCAGATAAAGATTTATTCGGACCCCTTTCGGGAATCATGTCCCATCCTGATTTTTCCATCTTATGTATGGAATCAGGGTTTAACCGGTATTCAGCATTTAGATTTTCAATAAGATTACCTTTTATGCTTCTAATTTTACTGAATAAAATGCGATCCACAGTTTTATTCAGAAAAAAGGTTATAGAGAGTCTGTAGAGTCCCTGGTTTTTTGCCGGCTGATTCTCGAAAGGATTTCGGCCTTGATTTCAAGAGCAGGAACAAAGCCCGGTTTTAATTCAAGAGCTCTGTTACAGTTTTGCAGGGCTTCTTCCTGTCTGTTTAGTTCTAAAAGGAAAAGCCCCCTGCCTGCCCAGAGGCTGGGATCTTCCGGGGTAGACTGAAGAGCCGTATCGTATGCTGCCAGCGCCTCCTCAAACCTGCCCATCCTGGAGAACAGGCCGCCGATACACTTCAGGGCTTCCAGGTAATCAGGCCTGATTTTGAGGGCTGAATTGTATGCTTCAAGAGCTTCTTCTTTCCGGTCAAGTGCGGAAAGGATTGCGCCTTTTCCTGCCCAGGCTTCGGCATATTTAGGGTTTCTCCGGAGCACTTTTTCGTAGCTTTCAAGTGCTTCTTCAAGCCTGCCAAGCCTGGCAAGAACAACTCCTTTATTGTCCCATGCAATTTCAAAAGACGGTTCAAGCTCAATTACCCTTTCATAAGCATCTATTGCTTCTTCAAGCCGGCCCATTTCCGAAAGGATTACCCCTCTGTTGTACCAGACCCTGAAGTCATCAGGGACTATTGCAAGCACCTGCTCTATAAGCTTCAGGGCAGTTTCAAACCTTCCTGCCTTATAGATCAGTATGGCTTTCTGAAAAAGCGCGGTGGCGTTCTGAGGATCCTTTTCAAGCATCTCGGTACAGGCCTGGAGTTCGTCGAAGAAAGGGAGGGAAGCATAAAGGTCCCTGACAGCCAGAAAAAGGGGCAGGATTTCATACTTTTTTCCATCAGTCGTCAGGGTTTTTGTTCCGGGATCGTATGAAAAAACCGCTGGTTCTTGCAGGGCGCTTTTCATTCCTTTATCTTCAAGAGTTTTTTCAATTCTTCCAGGCACTGTCTCCAGTTCGGATAAAGATCTGGGGGAAAAGGGGGAATTATCGGCTATGGAAAGGATTGACCTTAGATGCTTTCGGTGTTTCTTGTTATTTTTACTCCAGAAAATGGTTGAAATCCGGCTGCATGCAGTGAAAAATTCATTAAGAGAGACGTACAGGTCCCTGTCCCCGGAACTATTTAAATTACCGAAACTCCTGAGTGCAATATTACAATGCTCCCGGAGTTCCGGAATAAGTATATCATATTTAGAATCAAGTCCTTTCATTAATACCAAGTCCTCTCATTAATACCGAATCCTCTCATCAGTACCGGGTCTTCTCATCAATACCCTTTCCTTCTGTTCATAAAAGTTCTCTATAGATTGTGTTCAGGAACCTGCAAGCTTGAGGGCAGGTTCTCCACTCAGTGCCTTGAATATGGGCATAAAAGTGCGTTCTGGCTCAGATCAGGCTTAAAAGTCCCTTTTTTTCCCACAATAAGATCTACGGATGAGCCTCTTTCAACGAGCATTCCCCCCTTTGGTTCCTGCTGAATAACATCTCCGAAACGTACACCTGCTACAAAAAGACTCTTTTCTCCAATATTACCGGCACGCAGCCCCGCTTCTTCCAGCTTTTTAACAGCCTGTTCCAGAGGGAATCTTATAACAAGGGGCACTTCTACTTCTTTTTTCTCAGATTCAGAACCCGGTGTTTCTGTTTCAGGTACTTCTGGCCCGAGCACTTCCGAACCGGGTACTTCTGGAATGCTGCTTTTACTCTCTTCTCCCAGAACCTCTTCAAGAAGCTCAACAGCTCCGCTGATCCTGAGGAGTGTTTCATTCAGGTTTTTCTTCCTGTTTTCAAGTTCTAGAAGCTTTATCTCGATATCTTTGAGGATTTTCTGGCCTGACTCGTATTCAGCCCTGAGTTCTACCAAACGCTGTTCAAGTTGTGCTTTCATAGTCCTGTAAACCCCTATTCATAAACTTCAGCAGAAAACCCGTTAAATCTTTAGATTTAGCGGGTAGCTGACTCCAGTTTTCTTTCTATCCAATTTCTTTTAAATTAAGTAGTTTTATTTTTGATTCAATTCCTTTATTTTATTCCATCTATAATTTCAATCCAATACATTTTAAGTTTTATATTTTCACTCATTAGTGAAGGGTCCTATGAATGTTATGAAATGAGTGTTATACAGTTTACTATATGTCCAGAAAAGTTTACAGATAAAAGAAACTGGAAGAATCATTGCTTCTGAGTTCTATTTAAGCCTTAAACCTTACACTATCTTTGAAACATGGATGTATCAGGACCTGTAAGGTAGTGAATAATAAAGGAGTCATTTAAGGAGTCATTTAAGGAGTCATTTGTATCAAGGAGTGATTTGTATGGAAACCGCAAATTCCGAGCAAATTAAGGAAATAAATGAGTACGGAAAGGAAATAATCGAATTGCTTCAACTGGAAACTTCACCAGTAGCCGTAGCTCTGGTTCCAAAAGGCGCTGAAATTCCTAAAGGGATACAGCGGATCAAAGAGGGTATGAAGCACTGCCAGATGGTGGACCATGTGCGCAGAACAAAAGAAGAGTTTTATGCCGTTCTTGAAGACCAGTCCTGCAAAGGAGGAGCTGCAGCAATGGGGCTTGGGCACATGCCTCCCAAACTGGCAAGCGGGGAGTTTTATTACGATAAACTGAAGCAGTTTAAGACCCTGGAAGCTTCGAAAAAGACTCTTGAAAGAGTCCCCATGGTTGAGGCAGAATCCATGCTGGCAGCCCTTTACGCACCTCTTGAAAGTGCAAGCTTCGTGCCCGATGTCGTTGTGATAATCTGCTCTCCTAAACAGATGATGCTCCTGACCCAGGCAGCTCTTTACAATGAGGGAGGAAGAATTGAAGCCGAATTTGCAGGCAAGCAGAGTCTCTGATCCGATGCCGTTGCCGAGCCCTACCTGACAGGCAAAATGGGAATAACAGTCGGCTGTACGGGCAGCAGGACATATACTGGAATTCAGGAGTCAGAACTGACGGTTGGCATTCCCGCAAAATTGCTGCAGGACCTGGTAGAAGGGCTAAGGGCAATTGTTGGAAAAGCTCCTGCGCATTGATAAACAGAAGAAGAAAACGAAAAAGAAGAAGAAAACGAAAAAAAGAGCATACTTTAAAAGGTCAACTTTCAAGAAGACAGCCTTCAAGGAAATATATTTCAGAGAGGTATGTTTTCAAGAAAGTTTTCAAGAAAGTTTTCAAGAAATGGGTCCCAAATCTATGTACCCGTTTCCAAAAAGGTGTTTTTCTTAAAAGAAGTAAAGGATTACAGGCAGTAAAATAACTCCCATTGCATGGGATTTCCGGACTTTCATAAAAGACGGCAGCATGCCTATCGGGGTAGAAATTACAAAGAGGAAGAGTCCGAAAAACCCTGTAAAAAGAAAGACCATTATAGCAAGCCCCGCAAGGACCC
>JBFHIK010000052.1:0-10801 GCA_041596555.1 Methanosarcina sp. | reverse complement strand
GGTAAATAATTATGGTAAATAATTATGGTAAATAATTATGGTAAATAATTATGGTAAATAATTATGGTAAATAATTATGGTAAACAATTAGGGTCTAAAAAAATATAACTATTGAAAGGGAGACCTGCGGCAAATTAAGTGAAAAAAGTGAACCGAATTTGGTATAAATCTGCAAGAAAAGGCTTGAGATAGTTTCCTCAGGAAGAGGACTTGAGTGAAAGGAGCCGCAGGAAAAACTCCTGCGGTCCGGTTGAAAAATGAGTTATGATTTCCCGAGCGGGTTATTTCTTGAATTCGGTATAGCCGCACTTTCCGCAGGACAGGCGGGTTTTGTGTTCGGCAAGAAATACGCCGGGTCCGCATCTTGGACAAAACTGTCTGAGTCTGGTTACGGAGTCGCCCTGGACTTTGTAGTAATCTTTTACTGCCATGTTTATACACCTCAGTAAGGCTTACGCCTCTTCTTCCTCAGTTTCTGCTCCGGGGGCAGGGTTTCTCTTCAGGACGTATTCAAGTTCTACTTCTTTCATGCGGCTTGCATCTTCGTAGATCTTGGCATAACCCTTGCTTTCCTGCATTCCGTACTCAGTCTTGATCCTCTGGATGACCAGCAGTTCAAGGGGAGCATTTAACATCGCAGCAAGCTTGTTCCGTACATCACTTCTGGAAGGAGTAGAACCTTCATATTTCACAATGAAATCCAGTTCCCTTCTGTTTAAAAGTGCATTATTTTTATCTTTAAGGATCTTTATGTCCATCTAGAATTCTCCGTATCTTATCCAATTCATTATTCTGATTTTTGCTGATGAGCTTTTCAAAAAGAGCCCTTATTTCTTCCTTCTTTTCCTCAGTGACCTCTACAAAGACCACACCCTCATCGGGTTGCCCGTAAAGGACCACAGACCCCAGTGGAGCCATAAGGATTACCGGAAGGGTTGCCAGGTCTTCTTCTCCTCTTACAAAAATGCGGAGAAGCTTTTCTGAGGCAAACGCTTCGCAAAGGGTTTTTATCAGCTCATCGGTGATAATCCCCGCAGGGTTGTCAACCGAAACTTCTTCATAGACCTTATCCCTGTTCCGGGCCGACACATCGCTGGATACCGGCTTCCTTTTGGTGCGGTCGTCCACAATACAGATGTCCGGAATAATCCCGGCTTCGAGCAGGTGGAAGGTAGTAACATCCCCTACGGATCTAAGTTTTGTGGGGCTTGCAAGCTTCCCTACAAACTTTTCTATGGTATCCCTGCCCTTTCCTCTGTATAATGTACCAAGTGGTCTTTTCATAAGAGGGCGAAGTTCTCTTGGAAGTTCGATATGAATACTCAACTCAGCGCACCTTCAAGGCAAATCTATCCGGGATGTCAACCCCGAGTTTTTTTGCGATTTCTGAGCGTTCCGTGTCAAGAATAATCACAAGTCCACTCCATTCTTCTGCAAGGTCTGAAGTTCCACAAACAGGACAGTTTTGTCCTTCCAGGACCCTCAGGCAGTGTCTACAGGCTTTTTCTGGCATTGAAAATCCTCTCTTTTGCCTTCTTTATTCAGGCGGTCTCTTGACCTGCTACTTCCTGAGGCTGCTTCTTCCTGCGGGTTTCTTCGAGCCATTGCAGTTTTCCAAGAGCAGTCTGGCGCATGGTAAGCCCGATCTTGCTTTCTTTTGGTTCCCTTTCATTGATGCTGACTGCAACAATTCTGGCTCTTACATGGTCCCCTTCAGCAATTGACTTGCCTCCGGTTTTTGTGACAAGCCTTGCATTTTTGGCATCATAGGAAATAAAGTCGTCAGTAATCTGGCTGACGTGGAGCAGCCCGTCCATTGGGCCCATTCCTATGAAAACTCCAAAGCCGACTGCTTCCACAACCTCACCTTCAATAATCTCCTGGAGTTCGGGGAGAAACATTACTGCTTCGAATGTAACATCATAGTATACAGCCCCGTCTCCGACAAGGATATGCCCTTCTCCGACCTCGTCGATATTGTAAACCGTGACAAGGGAGCCAAGCTTTTTGTCAACCTGCCCCTCAAGTTTTTCCCGTAACGCGTTTTTAATGGTAGGCATCACTTCTTCCCCAAGAAGGGTGGGAGGGATACGAACAGTATCAACGAGTTTCATTAATTTATACATCTGCTAATCACCCGTAAACCTAATCAATGGAACTGCTGCCCGGAAATGTCCGGTGGGATTTTCAAACAACGTCCAGTCTGTTTTTCTGGCGCAGAGACACGGCCTGGATCCTGTATTCGGCAAGCCTGCGCTTCAACCCTATATCGTTTGTCAGAACAGCCGCTTCCATCTCTCTCGCAAGCCTGAGAATCACGTCATCCGCAGGCCCCGTACCGGCTATTCGCTCGCACCTGTCCATCATGGACCTGGCAACCTTTGCAGCTGTTCTGTTTGAACCTTTTTCCCGCTTTATGAGTTTTTCGATTTCAAATTCAACAGCTTCAGGCACATAGAACTCATTAAAACCCAGCCTTTTCAGTTCTTCAAAAATATCCACACCGAACTGGACAGGGATCATGAACCCGTTAGTATCGATTATAATTTTCAACTTTTTATTACCCCTACTCCAATGAGCCTCCAGCGGGAATCGATTCTCCTGCTGATAGCAACCATAGACCCAACTGCTGCACTTATCGGGCGTTTGAGTGACACCTGGGCTTCATTTTTCCGGGCACTTGTTACCACACCTACAGTCGTTGCGGTCCCTATATTGAGCATAAGGGGTTCACTGGTCTTGATTTCATTGATCTTTTCTTCCTTGGTGACTCCCACAACCCTCTCGAGCAGGTGGAGTTCCATGACAAACTGGTGCCTGGTCTCAGGAAGAGTTCCCGGTGCGCCTGCAATCTGTCCGGTTAAAGAGTCGCCTTTTGTCAGGGTGGGGTCAAGGTAGGTTCCGACAGCCAGAAGGCCTCCGGGAGTTGCTTCCTCTACCTTTGTTGCACCTGCATAAATGGATGAGACAGTCGTCAGGATCGGAACCCATTTAGTGCTGCCTTCGGTTGTGATTTTGATTCCTGGCCTTATCTCAAGCTCGTCTCCGGGGTGAAGGATGCCTTCTGTAAGGGTGCCTCCGATAACTCCTCCGTGGATTTCATCAATTGAGGCTCCGGGCCTGTTAATGTCAAAAGACCGGGCGATCAGCATGCTTGCAGGCTTGCCTGCTTTATGTAGAGGAGTCGGGATCTGGGTTTCCAGGGCATCGATCAGGATATCAATGTTGATGTTCTGCTGGGCTGAGATCGGGATTACAGGTGCATTTTCTGCGACCGTGCCTTTGACAAATTCCTTTATCTGATGGTAGTGCTCGACAAGGCGCTCCCTGGATACAAGGTCAATCTTGTTCTGCACGATAACAATGTTTTCAATCCCTATTATGTCCAGGGCCATCAGGTGTTCTTTTGTCTGGGGCTGAGGGCAGTCTTCGTTTGCGGCAATTACGAGTACTGCCCCGTCCATTATTGCAGCTCCTGACAGCATGGTTGCCATCAGGGTTTCGTGCCCGGGGGCGTCTACAAAGGACACTGTCCTGTGTTCTTCCGTTTTTTCTCCACAGTTGGGACAGGTCTTTTCCACAGTATAACCCTGAGGTGCAGGGCATTTCGGGCATTTCATGAATGAGGAGTCTGCATACCCCAATCTTATCGAAATCCCTCTTTTTACTTCTTCACTATGCGTATCCGTCCACACGCCGGATAAAGCTTTAACAAGTGTGGTTTTTCCATGGTCGACATGTCCTACCATGCCGATATTAACACAGGGCTGACTCAAGTTGTAGTTTCCTCCAGTAAAGTGAAGATTATCTGATATAAGGCAGGTATTTATTCGAAATCTGTATATTCGAAATCTGTACCTTCAGGGGTTTTTACTGCTTTTTCCCTTGGGTCTGCAGATTTCAACTCTAAACCTGATCCGATCTTTAATTTTCACTATGTGATCCTTGGTTTTATGTAAGCTGTAAATTGAAGCGGGATTTTACTGGAACGGGCTTATCCATTAGCCCGAACCCCTTCTCCCAGGTAAATCCTAAATTTCCAGGCTGGAAACCCAGGCAAGTTCTATCATTAAATTTTTAGTTACGGTTTGAATCTAGCAGATTCATGATACTTTTAAAGTTTACGGTATCCTGCAAAACTCATATCTACTAATGCCGGAAAGCCTTAATAAATTTATGTGACGATCATATCAAGTTTCTCGAGCTCCAGAGCGCGCCTTATCTCAAAGGCAAGTCTTCTGCCCGTACTCATCGGCCTTCTCCAGAGTGAGTTGCCGTAGGAATGTCCTACTGACATATGCACATTGGTCCCGCCGCCTACTCTGGGAGCCACATCATAAATATAGAAATTCAGGTCCTTGTCTACACAGGTCTGGAGGCAGAAGGGTCCTATAACTCCAGGTGCGTAGTGCTCCTGAGTGGCTTTTACATACTTTTCTCCCATTTCGAAGACTTTTTCAAGGAGAGACTCGCGAAGAGTTGCCGAGTTGTGTCCGCAGACGGTGTATTCCGGGGTGAGCTGGTGCTGGGCAAGAGCCATCTGCTGAGGGGCAGGAAGCCTTACATGCCCGTCAAGGCTGGTCTCAAAGCGCCAGTCAACGCCAAGGAGCTCCAGTTTGCTCATTTTCGGCTCTATTGGAGAGTAGAACATATCAAGGTTGAACACGGGCCCTATAATATAGCGCTCGATCCTGGCAATCTCAAGAGCTTCACGCGTAATCACTCCCTGTTTTATAAGGGCTTCAGATTTTTCCAGGTATTCCCCGTAGCTTGAAGCCGTAAAAAATCCCCTTTCGAGGGTCTTTACCGCATGGGGGAGCTTGACCATTACAAGCTCGTCAATGTCCTCGGGAGACTCTATTTTTTCCGGGAACGGAAGCCCCGCTTTTTCGAGGATCCAGTAGTAGCTCTGCTGTTCGCTCCGCTCCTCACTCCTGAGAAGGTTCCTGCTCCCTACCATAGGCACTCTGAAATTTTCTTCGATTTCATCTATGCTGCAGTAGGAAGTAAAAGAGCGGTTAGGGATAAAAAGAACGTTCTCGTCAACCAGTTTCTGCTGATTCTGGGGCAGGAGAATTTCGTTATACTTCTTAAACACAACTGTCTCATCGACAATTCCTCTCTTTATTCTCCCGTAAGGGTCTCTCTGGGCTCTGAAGTATTCGGTGTAAGTTTTCTCCCTGCCTGCCTGGCAGACTGCAAGGGTTCTGAAATCTTCTTCAACTGCTCCGTCGCAGATGTCGAGTCCTGAGTGAGAGGCAATTGTCCCGACTTTAATCTTATCAGCATGCGAATAATAGTTTTCAACGATTTCCTTAATTTCTTTCCTGTCAATCATATATAATGTCCCTCAGCTTTTTCGAGGTATTGATAATTCTGTGAGATGGTGATCAGGTATAATCCTGTGTGATTCTTTTCCTGATCTGTGATTCTTAACCTGATATTCAAGATGAGGTGCCTGAAGTACAGGTCCCGGAGGTAGCTTGCCGGGTTTTATGAAATAAAAGCTCTAATTGGATTTTTCCCCATTAACGGCTTTACCTATTAAAACCCTTTCTAATAGAAGTAATCATTTATATAATGAAGGGTAAGCTTTAGTTAAATGAAGGGTAAGCTTTAGTTAAATGAAGGGTAAGCTGTAGTATCTGTTTTGTCCTCTTACTGTAATCTCCATGTTAATCCTATTTTTAAAAGAAACTCAGGATCAGAGGTGTTATGAAGGCCTCTATCACTGCTGCCAGAAAAAGAAGAGGTACGATCCAGTGGAAATAAAATCTTATCCCTTCTTTAAATTCTTTTTTTATTTCGGTAGGTCTGCCTATAAGGGCAGAGAAAACCTGGTGTCCGAGCCGGAGCCCGATTCCAGCTGACAGGAAGACCATGGGCAGTTCCACTATCCCGTGCGGGAGAAGAGCAAAGAAAATAAATAGCAGGCTTTTTTCCTGGGCTACGAGGTGCGAGATAACTCCTACAATATATCCGTTGAAGGCGATAAACATTACTGGAAGGACACCAAAGACAAGCCCGAGTACAAGAAAGAGCAGGCTTACAAAGGCATTGTTCAGAAAGATTCCAAGCATAATAAATATCGGGGGCATCGCCATAAGGGGTGCAAAACGGGAGCTGAAACTTTCCATGAGCGTATCAGCCATATCCGGAAAATTAGCCGATGACGTATAACCTGCAAATAGAGCCCCAAAGAATACAACGGTCATGAAAAGGACATATGGCCAGATAAAACGCAGGTAGCTGGTAAACTCAGATACCTTTGAGGCACCTCTTCCTCCTGACCGGGATTTTGTTTCTCCGTGGGCGGTTAAAAAGGCATTTTCTGGGGTAGCATATATTTTTTCTTCCCCCGTCCCTCCAGGAGTTTCTGCTCTTACTTCTCCGTTTCTCTCCTGCAAATAATAGTCTTTCTCTCTTTCCATGTTTATCCCCCATAAAGACTTAATCTACTGAATCCCGGTATCTGCTGCAGGCACCTGTTCCCCATTTCTTTTAGATTCCCAGCATCATTCGGATTGTGTTCCGGGTTGCCGGAGAAAGCCCGAGGATCAAAATAACCATTTTAATAAGCATTTTCAGGTTGTGTGAATCTTCATCGTCCTCAAACTGGGTATCAAGTACATAAAGGACCCCTACAAAGATAATTAGCTTCAATGGATACATAACCAATGCAGTATCCGTAAGTTTAATGAGATATGAAGGGAGCACGTGTTTTTCAAAGTATCCCAGTTTATCTATCCCTATGTATGTCGAAGAAGCATCCAGCATATGGGCTAGCAGGATGGACAGGTTCAGAGGGTCGGTAAAAATCGTGGATTTTAAGCGGCGTGCAACAAGGTAAAAGGCAAATGTCAACCCTGTCCCTGCTCCAATCACAAAGACCGGAACGTAAGCGACTACAATGTTCTCAAAATGTAGCAGAACGCCAAGGTTTATTAAAAACCATGCCAGCCCGAAGCCTGCAAAAACGGGATGATAATCTTTCACAAGCCCTGCCTTTTCCAGCCGGATTGAGAGCCAGAGACAGAATACGGTTATTCCGAAAACCAGAAAATAAATATTCGGGGTTATAAGCAAATAGGAGAACGGGGGGTGAAAGATGCCAGCCGGAGAATCTTCAAGCACGCGCAGAGAAGAACCTGCAAGTACGAATGGCAGGATTGAGAGGATGAACCTGGGGGTTATCTTTACGTCCAGCTTTTTGAGGAGCTTGAAAACCCCGAAAATACAAATTCCCAGTACCACTGCCCAGGTAATGGTATTTACAAGGTTATACCCTTCATCGCCCCTTATGGGATCCAGATAATAGGTATTGATAAATTGTGATATGGTATCCGTTAAAAAACTCATCTTATCACTCATTCAAAATGGCAATAACCTAATACAATTAATACTTACTGTAGATAGAATACTGACTGTAAATAGCTGAATTTGTGTACTGGCTCATATTTATGAAACAAACTTATTTCTGAATTATAAATGTAGTTAGCCTCACTGGTGAACGGTGTTCGGTCTAATTGCAGATATTTCTTTGCCCTCTCGAAGTTTTGTTTCAGGAAAAGCAAACATTTTATACCAGCGTTATATTCGGCGGTTATTATATCTCCACATCTATATAATTTGGCTATTTAATTTTATCTGTTATAGGTAATAGTTAATAGACTTATCAACAGAGAAATACTTGATTTAAGTAATTTACTCTGGTGAAATATCCCTGTTTAATTACATTCAGGCGCCTAAATTCCTGACATAAGCCCGGACGAACTGTTAAATAAGGGACGAAGGGTGCGGAATTAATTGGTTAAGAGCATTGTGTTCTTAAGGGTGCGGAATTAATTGGTTAAGAGCATTGTGTTCTTAATATCATCTGAGAATTAAGTTAATGAATTAAGTTCTCCTATTAAATTATGTACACTATATTTGATCTGTATTTGATAAGTTGTCGATGTTTTCTGTAGTTATTATCATCTGTCGATATCAGATACCTGTGTAGTTATCTGCTGGTGTTAAATATCCGGATGAAGAGATATCTGCAGTGATAATTGAGATGTCAATCTTTAGTAAGTAAGCTTCAATTCCGGCTGGCTAACACCTGCCGTATCCAAGAAATCAGTTATTACATTATATCTTACACTATATCTTACACTATATCTTACACTATATCTTACACTATATCTATATCACAATCTATATCACAACCAAAAATTTATGCGGGTATGAAATTGACAATTAATAAAAACAGCGCAAAATGGATGCAGCTTCCTAGGGATGTGCTGATCGGGCATGGTGTACTTGAGGAAATTGGAGATGTCTGCAGGGATCTTAAACTGAAAGGAAATGCGCTGATAGTAACCGGGAATACTACCCGGGATGTAGCGGGTAAAAAAGTGAGCAAACTCCTGAAAGACGCGGGGAGCAGTGCAGAAACGGTTCTTACCTGCCGGGCAACCATGGAGGAAGTCGAGAAAATTATGCAAAAAGCCCTCGAGACAGAGGCGACTTTTCTTCTTGGAGTAGGAAGCGGCAGGTCTATTGACCTTGCAAAACTTGCATCTACAAGGCTTGAACTTCCTTTCATCAGTGTGCCGACGGCAGCTTCTCATGACGGCATTGCGTCTTCTCGCGCATCGATAATTGACAATGGAAAAAGCTCTTCCGTACAGGCTCAGGCCCCTATTGCCGTAGTCGCGGACACAGAAATTATCTCTGCGGCTCCCTTCCGGTTTCTTGCAGCTGGCTGTGGGGATATCATTTCCAATTACACGGCAGTAATGGACTGGGAGCTTGCAAGCAGACTCCGAAACGAGTACTTTGGAGAATATGCTGCAGCTCTCTCCCGCATGGCAGCAAGGGTGGTAATAGAATCTGCCGATTCGATAAAGCCAGAGCATGAGACGTCTGCCAGGCTTGTGGTAAAAGCCCTGGTCTCAAATGGAGTTGCAATGAGCATTGCAGGTTCTTCAAGGCCGGCTTCGGGATCGGAACATATGTTCAGCCATGCTCTTGACAGGATTGCCCCAAAGCCTGCACTGCACGGAGAACAGTGTGGAGTTGGTACAATCATGATGATGTACCTTCACGGAGGAGACTGGCAGGAGATCAGGAACGCCTTAAAAAAGATCGGGGCTCCTACGAACGCAGAAGAACTGGGCATGGAAGATAAATATATAGTCGAAGCCCTGTTACATGCACACAGTATCCGCCCGGACCGCTACACAATTCTTGGAAACGGTCTTACTCGCTCGGCAGCCGAGAAAGTTGCAAGAATCACAAAGGTCATAAGTTGAAAAGTTGTTCTAACTCATGCCTGAGTAAAAAATCAGCGACTGTTTGATATATCATGCAACTATATCATAAAAATAAACACACCATGAAATATCCGTACCTTTTAAGGCCGGGGCTCAGATGTACTAATAATAAGAGCAATAATTATAACAATACTAATTAACGGCTCACTTGAGTGTAAATAAATTTAATTTATTCATACTCTGATTTAAATGCCTTATTTCAGGTTTAATCTCAATACTCAATTCAAAATGTTTCGGGGTAAGCTCCAGGAATCCCGATAAATCAATAAATGCCAGAATAAATTTAAATGGAAGAACTATTATGACAGAAAGCGATACCAAAATAACACTTATCGGATCACGGCTGGCAAAGGAAGGGCTGGAATTCATATTCAAAGGTGAAATGCCTGAATGCAAGAAATGCCGGCTGAAGAATACCTGCCTTAACCTTGAACCCGGGCGCAGGTACAGAGTTGAAAGAATAAAAAGTAAGGACCTGCACGAATGTTTCCTGCACGACGGCGGGGTACTCGCTGTGGACGTCAGCAGGGCTCCTATTCTGACAACCATGGAATCGAGAAAAGCAGTTGAAGGGGCAAAAATTATGTATGAGCCCATCAAATGTGGGAAGAAAGAGTGCGGAGTTTATGAAGTCTGCCACCCGGAAGGGCTTTTAAAAGGGGACAAATGCAAAATTGTAGGGGTCCTTGAAAGCCTTGACTCAAAATGTGAAGCCGGCAACTCATTAAAGAAAGTGAAACTTGCCTGGTGAACATAAACAAACACCTTTTAGTAATAGTAAGATTGATTATTAATTAATAAAAAATGTATATAAGCGGTGTTATATGTGCCTGAACATGAAATGAACCAGGTCCTCCCCTATGAATTTTATACCCAAAAGCGCTGGGAAAATTGGCTCGGACGGGCAAGGGAAAGCGGGTTTCAAATAAAAGAATCAGAAGAAGAAGCCGGAAAGGAAAGCGCTGTATTCGTCAACATGGTTGATGATGTGATCCTTGCCTGCCTGAAAGTAACCGCCCGCTTTGAAAAAGCTCTGCTCTCCAAAGAAAAAGCTTTAAAGGTTCTTGAGGAGATCAGGGATATCGTACTTTCCGAGGTCGAACCCATTTCTGAGGATATCGACCTTATGATCGATTCGGTACAGACTTCCCTGATGGGAGCTCTTGTCGCCTTTGAATGTTATTTTATGGGTGACTATGAGGAAGGATCAAATATAGAAGAACTTATAAAAGCAGCTACTGATGCTGAAGCCTCGGATGACCTTGAACTTGCTCTTGATTACACTGCACAGTGCGGTGCAATCGTGCTCAAAGGACAAAGCCTGCCTGAAGAGGTTATGGCTGATCTTCCATATGGCATTGTTGCAGAATGGCTTGACGGGATTGATTCAATCTCGGCAGCAATGGTAGGAAGCGACAGTTATAAAGAATTTGATGAAGACGATGGGGAAGATGCATAACATCTTCCTTTTCAAATCTTATAGG
>JBFHIK010000051.1:0-10993 GCA_041596555.1 Methanosarcina sp. | reverse complement strand
GAAAATAGAAGAGACGAAAATAAAAGAGACGATAATAGAAGAGATGAAAATAAAAGAGACGAAAATAAAAGAGACGATAATAGAAGAGATGAAAATAAAAGAGACGAAAATAAAAGAGACGAAAATAGAAGAAAAGAAAGGGTTACAAACTCAGCAGGTAGCGTAAATTTTTAATGAAAAACATTATATGTCTTAACATCCTTTAAGCGGGCTATATACCGTATCAATAATAAAAAATAATAGCAGGTGACAAAAATGGGTCGTTTTCCAGAAGCTGAAGAAAGATTATTAAACAAAAAAATCTGCATGAAGTGTAATGCCAGAAATGCCACACGGGCAACCCGCTGCAGAAAATGCGGCTACAGTGCTCTTCGAGTGAAATCTAAGGAATCCAAAGGAGCATGATCTTTTTTGCAGGTGGAAGCACACCTTCAAAAGATTGTTGAACAGGGCGGAAAAGTTCATCTTACCCTTATCGATCCGGCGTCCCAAAAGCCTGAACGAGCCGCTGAAATTGCTCTTGCAGCAGTTGAAGGAGGCACTGATGCCATCCTTATCGGGGGCTCAACCGGAGCATCGGGAACCATATTAGATGAAACTGTAATAAAGATTAAAGAAAAGGTAAATGTTCCCACCATCCTTTTCCCTGGAAGTTCAGCCGGGCTCAGCATGTATGCAGATGCCGTATTTTTCATGAGCCTCCTGAATTCCAGAGACCTGGGGTATGTGATTACAAACCAGGTGCTTGGAGCTCCGCTTGTGTATAAAAGCCAGATTGAGCCAATCTCCATGGCATACCTTGTGGTCGAACCAGGAGGCACTGTTGGCTGGGTAGGGGACGCAAAACTGATCCCCAGGAAGAAACCTGAACTTGCTGCAGTCTATGCTCTTGCAGGCAAATACCTTGGCATGCATTATACATACCTGGAAGCAGGATCTGGAGCCGATACGCCTGTCAACCCTGAAATGATAGGGGCTGTCAAACACGTCCTCGGAGAAAACAAACTTATTGTTGGTGGTGGGATCAGAGATGCAAAAACCGCAAAGCTTTGTGTTTCTGCAGGTGCGGACATGATCGTCACCGGCACGATAGTTGAAGAAGTAAAGGACGTAACTGCAAAGGTTGCTGAGATTGTAGCAGCCATAAAAAGATAATTTTCTAAGAAAAGATATTCAAGGTGTGCTGCCTGCTTTTCAGAAATCAAAAAGATTCATTTCATTTTATCACTATTTACTTTTTTGAGTTTCTGTTTTAGAGAGCTTTAGCTGTCTCGATTTCCTGCCCTCCCCGGCTGAGTGAAACATATCACATTTGACAGTTAAGGCACGGTGTAGATTAAGTATAATAGCGATTACCTGCCAATAAAAACTGGGGGATAGCTATGGCCCTGGGGGATAGCTATAGCCTGCCAATAAAAACTGGAAGCAAAGTCTCTAAATAAGACCCGAGCCAGCAGAAGAAAGGATAAAGCGAGAGGAATAATATGGAAGTAAGAGAAGAAGTCCATGAACAGATTCTGGAAATCCTCAAAAGTGCAAAATTCCCAATCAACACGCTGGAGGAATTAATTGCTGCTTTACCCGAGGGTCTGGATACTACATGCATGATAGGCGGTACTGAGGTTACGGCAGCAGAGGCGAAAAGCCTGATTACTGAAAATGATTTTCCATTCAAAGACGCAAAACACGTAGCAGATCTCCTGGTTGAAAGAGCAGGGCTCTAAATTTGAAGGATATCATTTACATGGATTTCAATGCCGCAGATGGAAAAACCAGCCATGGAAGCTTTAGGCTGAAAACATTTTTCACTGTAGAGAAAGCCTGATCTTTTATAAAAAGGTATTAAAACTGCCCTTGACGTTACCTGCTGCTTATATACTCTGGGATACCAGCTGCTTATATACTCTGGGATACCTGCTGCATTACAGGATTTCGCTTCACTGCAACCCTTACTTATACCGAAACTTTTTATTTCTGAAACCGTTTTTATACTTAGAAACTATCCTAATGCTTAACTTTCTGGGATATGTAACAGCATCAATTTACAGGCAGCAGATTGTAATAAATAGTTTTAAAGTTAATATCTGACTCTTATTTTAGTATCATTGTCCTGTTAACACAAAATGTTCTATTAATATGACAGGGTCCGAAAAAGGTATGTTCAAAGCAGAAAAATCTTCGTGCAGTAAATATAAAGTCTGCAGAAACCTACAGGATCCTTTAACTTGCAATAAACACTAAGAGGTATGATTATGATCAGGATTTCCAATCTGGTAAAGGATTATGAGGTACGTTCCGAAAAAATAAGGGTATTGGACCATATCGACCTCACGGTGAAGGACGGAGAGATTCTCGGAATTACAGGTAGAAGCGGAAGTGGGAAATCGACCCTGCTCCGAATTATCCGGGGAGTTGAGTCCTTCGATGAAGGAACTGTGGAAATTGAGGGGGAAACTGTAACCCCTGATTCAGGGTTTGAAGGAGAACAGTTCCTGAAAAGCGTAACCGCAATACACCTCCAGAGAAATTTCGGGCTCTGGAACGGACCTGCGATAGAAAACATCATAAGGAAACTGAATTACTTCAGAGTAGGACATGAAGCGCTTCCACACAACGAGACTGAAGATTATGACGAGCTCTTTGCCGAGGCGATGGAGTACATGAAACTTGTGGGACTGGAGCACAAAGCCCTTCACTCTACCAATCTCCTCAGCGGCGGAGAAAAGCAGAGAGTTCTAATGGCAAGACAGCTTGCCGCAAAACCCAAAGTCCTTCTCCTGGACGAGCCTGTAACAATGACCGGGCCGGATACAAAGCAGGAAGTCCTTGATGTGATAAAGGGCTTGAAAGAGAAACTGAATATCCCGATTATAGTGGTCTCCCACCTTCCTGAAATCCATGCCTATCTTGCAGACCGGCTTATATTCCTCGAAAACGGGAAAATCACAGCCGAAGGAGAACCCGTCGGGGTTCTTAAAAACTTCCTTAGAGACCTGAAACCCAGGGAAGAACTCTCAGAGCCCGGGAATAAGGAAGCCTGCATTAAAGTAAGGGATATTTCAAAACGCTATTCTCTTATCCGGATGGGAGAGGTCCTCAATATCAAAGACTTCTCTCTTGATGTTTATAAGGGAGAAATCCTGGCATTTATCGGTCCGTCTGGAGCTGGAAAGACAACCGTTATGAAATTGATGGAAGGGTTGGTCCAGCCAAAAAATGGATCTGTTGAATATTTATGCAGCGGGGACTGGGTAGATGTTACCGGATACAGCAAGAAGCGCATGGAGCTCAGGCGGATTATGAGTGTTATGAACCAGGAGTTCTCAATGTCCGTAAACTCCACTGTGAGGGAACAGATCCGCTTCAGGCTGAGCATGAAAAAGCAGGGTGCAATTGAATACGCGAGAAATAAAGCCCGGGAAATAGGACTTTCGGATGAGACTCTGGATACTGTCTACCGCCTGCCCGATATGCCTGAAGAAGAAAAAACTGCTGCACTAAGGGAGATGGACCTCAATGACACGGTTTTTTCCGAACTTTTCCCCGTAATTCCGGTAACAGATGTCGATGCCTATGCAAGACCGGTCTTCGAAGCCCTTGACCTGCAAATGGAAGTCCTTGACAAAACTCCTTACCAGATAAGCGGAGGAGAACATGTCAGGGCTTTTATTGCCATGAGCCTTGCTACCTCTCCCGAATACCTTATGCTCGACGAACCTTTCGGGGACCTCGACCCTGTAACCCTCAGGGATGTGACAAATTCATTAAAAAGGATCAATGAACGCTTTGGCACTACCATTCTACTCGTGAGCCACCACATGGACTTTGTCCGGGAAGTTGCCCACAGGGCAGTATTGATAGAAAAGGGAGCCATTGTAATGGATGGAAAGCCGATTGAAGTCTGCCAGGAGCTTATCAACAGGAGCAATGCCCCTTACATGGTACACAGCCTGGAAGACCTCATTGAAGGCAACTTAGAAAGCCAGTAATTCGAGAGTCTGCTCAAGACTCTTTTTCTTATTTTATTTACCTTCTTCCTGAGATTCATTTACAAGCCGGTCCCATTCCTCATTTCCGAATTTTATATACAGGCTCGGAGGTACGATTGGTTTTTCAAGGTCTTTAACTGTTTTTTCAGAAAGCGCCTGATTTTCAACAACCTCTTTTCCGGTGGATCTGAGCAGTTTGTTGTATTTTCCTATCAGAGGTTTTAGCATGATATTTTTTTTGCCCCTGAAAATTTCCCCTTCTCCCCTGTAGATTTCTGCAATCAGTTCGGTGTGAAAAATTCTCGCCAGCCGCCTGAAAAATAGGTGCAATACCTCGAAATTTGTTTGTCCGGGCAGCCCTGCATTTGAAATCACAACGAATTTCGGATACTTCTCGTAACGCTTAGAGTGCCTGTATTCACCCACCTCATCCTCCTCAAAGTGAGGCAGAAGAACAGGAGTAAGCCTATCTATGAAATTTTTCATTATGGAAGGAACATTCTCAAAATATACAGGGAATGCAAAGACTACAATATCTGAAGTCATAAATCTGGGAAGCAAGTCATCCATGTCATCGTGAATAATGCACTTTCCAGGGGTCTTGAGCCAGCACTCAAATTTTCCCATGCAGTGCCTGATATCCTTCTCGGCAAGTATAATATTTTCAGTTTCTGCCCCGGCTTCTTCTGCTCCTTTTAGAAATTCTTCAACCATAATGAGAGTATTTCCTTCCCGGCCCTTATGGCTCCCGCTGAACACTGTTACTTTCATATAACAACCCCCTGTTGCCCCATGATAATTAAAACTGATGAGCCGTCTTTTCTCTGGCTCAGAATCCTTCAAATCGTTCTCAAAACCCTTTATCAGCACCTGCAAAGATAGAAGTGATCAGTAGAACCTTCTTTTTACTGATCACTTTTGTTTCTGTCTTCATTAATGTTTTCACTGAACTTTTTTCCCACATACCATGCTTTCCCCAGATGCTTTCCGATTCCCCAGTAATTATTATCGTACATTGAAAATACAATGGGTTCGACCTTTTCTATATCAGGAATTCCGTTACATAGATACCGTTCTTCGGCATAACTTTCCACAATCTCACCGATGAAAACCTCGTTGTTCCCGCCGAAGTCCAGGGTGTCCACGAGTCTACATTCCATGTTTACAGGGCATTCCTGGATCATGGGAGCTTTTTTTAGCTTTCCGTAGAAAGTTTTGAAAATCCCGGATTTGTCTACCTTTTTCCCGGAAACTATTCCACAGTAGTCTGTAGCTTCAACTATGTATCTGGAAGGAATATTTACGCTGAAGCAATTGTTTTCCCTGATTCCTTCATTTGTATAGTGCATTTTCCCCAGGGTAACTGCGATCATTGGGGGACTTGCCTGAACGATTCCGCAAAAAGCAATTGTAAGGTAGTTTGGCTTTCCGTTCACATCGGCACCCACGAGGGTAGTGGGCATAGGATAAAGGAAATTCCGGGCTCCTATGGTTTTTTTCTCTTCGGTTTCCACCCTTTAATCCTCCTACAAGGTAAAGTAAATTGAAATTCTCCCGAGATGTAATTAGTATTCCGGTTTTAAGCGATATATTTATAGATATATAACTCCACGGAATATAAATGCCCTGCGAGAATCTGAAATTGAAACTGGGGGTTAAAGGAAAAAGAAATTGAAAACGCTTCAAGGGATAAGGTACAAAAAGGAAAATTTGCAAGCAGAAAAATAATGGGTGGGTTAACAACTGGCCCGATTAGTCGTTTACTCATGTCTCAGTGCATCCACAGGAGCCAATTTTGCAGCCTTGCTTGCGGGATAAACCCCGGCAGCAACCCCCACAATGAGTGCAACGATGAGGCCTGCCTCAAAGATGTAAGGGGAATAAAGGAAGGGGAGGCTAAGGATATTTGTGACGGCATAAGCCCCTCCTATTCCCACCCCTACCCCCAGGAGGCCCCCGAAGAGGCTGAGGATAACGGATTCTATGAGAAAGAGCAGAAGAATGTCGGTGCCTGAAAACCCAAGTGCCTTCATAATTCCAATCTCCCGGGTACGTTCCGTAACTGTGACAAGCATGATGTTCATTATTCCTATAGACCCTACAAGCAGAGAAATCAGAGCCACTACAACCAGGAAATTCTTAAGAGAATCCGCAAGCTGATTCGTCTGTTCAAGGATATCTGCCTGATTGAATATGGTATAGGGCTTTGCGTCTTCATCGTCGATATCCCGTGAAGAGACTCCGAAGTTCCGGGCAAGCCGTTTATCTACTTCGTCCGAGACAACGTCCAGATCCTCAAGGTTGTCGGACATGGCAAAAAAGGCTGAGAAATCATCTTCTTCGAGCATCTGGTTGATGGTTGACACGGGAATAAAAATGCTCGTGTCCCGGTTGATTCCCCCTCCTCCGAAAGATGTACCAGGGCTTTCAATGATGCCTTTTACCTTGAACTTCCGGGTAACCGTCCTGCCCCCTTCCAGACGCAGGGTAATGTCTATAGAACTGCGGGTGGATATGTTCCGGTCAAATTTTTCGTTTGCAACTTCGGACCCAATTGCTGCAGAAAACGCATCCTGGTCGCTTATGAAACTGCCTCTTTCCATTATAATGTTTGCAGTATCCTCATAATCTCCAGTTACTCCTGCGATTTCTATATTTTTCTTCTGAGAGAAGGAGGTCACCTCCCCAAGCTGCTGTTTTATGGGAGAAACCCCGCTGATTCCGGGAGTTTTTTTGATTATTTGCAGTTCGTTGTTGTAAAAAAGGTTAGGTTCCTGACTGTAAATAATAATAAAATTGGAACCCTGGGCATTTATCTCCTCTTCAAAAAAAACATTGAAACTCTCCCCAAGAGATACGTTTGCAACTACCGCAGCAATCCCTATGATAATGCCAAGGGTAGTCAGGCCTGAGCGGAGCTTTGCGCTTGCTATGCTCCCAAGAGAGATACTGATAGCTTGCCTTATCTTTAGCATACATCCACCCATTTTAAAGTTCGGGGAGCTTAAGTTCAGAAAGAAGCTTCATAAATCTTCAGCAGGAAACCCCTGGATCCTTTAATCAGGGGGTAGTTGACGAAGGTATAGAGACTTAAGGGGCTTCAGCCCTCAGGCAATCTATTCAGGATTAATTTCCAAAAACCCCTGGATATTAATGTACAAATATGTCTCAGTATGATACTAATGTGAGAATATACTCCAGTAGATATTAATCTACAAATATATAATAGATAACTGTTGGAATATATGGAGGATTTTTCTGTGGGTACTCTGTTACTAATAGTTCTCTGATGTAACACAGGAGCTAAAAATGAGCCAATCTCCCAACATTGTAAATTAGCACATTTCTTATATATGCTGATGTTATATGATAAGAAAGATAAGCATGTGTAGGAAATACTGAAAGTTAAGCCTAAATAATAGATAAATATGAAGTATCATTCTGAAAATTTTACAAACTTATCCCAAATATGTTAAACTAGGTTTAGAGTGCTGAAAGTTGTCATCTATACCTTCACAGCCTTTGCTTCATGCCCCATTCAAATCCAAACTATGCGCTGAAATATGCACTATTGTAAACACATGGAGGGGGAAAGATTTTGATAAACAATACTGACAAAGACCCCGAACTTTTTTCAAACATTCAACAGAGCTCCCAGCTCTCCGCCGTATATAGAGATATCGAAGAACTGACCGAACTACTTGTTGCATATTTTAAACAAGGGATTGAAAGAGGAGATCACTGCCTCTGGACCGTTAAGGATTCGAAGGCAGCTGAACGAGCAAAAAATGAACTTGGGAAGGCGGGAGTGGATGTCGAGAAATACATCACTTCGTCTCAATTAGAGATTCTGCCAACCGGCACACTTTCTAAAAGTGTTCTCCTGCTTGAATCCGCAGTAAAAGAACTTGTTGATGAGAGAAGCGGAAAAGCCTTTTCCGAAGAGTTTTCTGGATTTAGAATGAATCTCGATGTTAATAGTGCCGGAAGCTCCTTCAAGCCCTGCCTTGAAAGGTTAGAAAAAAGCCTTGAAGAAATCAGTCCAGATAATAGAAACCTCACATTTCTCTGTACCTCTCCGCTTGAAGAATTATCAGGTAGCACACTTCTTGAGCTGGTGGAGGAAAAAGGCGTCCTCGTTAAAAGAAAAGGCAAATGGGAATATCTGGTGAACACCTGCAACATAAACGGGCAAAAAGAACTGGAAACCACCCTTCTCAAAGCAAAAAAAGATGCTGAAGCCACCAACAGGGCAAAAAACAGTTTCATAATGAATATGAGCCATGAGCTTCGGACCCCTCTCAATTCAGTAATAGGCTTTTCTGACCTGCTGCTGGAAGGAGCGTTTGGGCCCATGAATACAAAACAAGCAAAGTACGTCAACAATATCCTGATAAGCGGGAAAAGCCTGCTTGAGATTATTAACAACCTGCTTGACATCTCAAGGCTTGAAGCCGGGGAAAAAACCCTCAAATATGAGGACGTGGACGTAGCAAGCCTCATTGGAGAAGTGAGAATGAGCCTCCTTTCGCCTGCTTCGGTCAAGAAGATCACCGTTGAATTGAATATAGACCCTTCTGTGGGAAATATTCGGGCTGATATTACAAAATTCAGGCAAATTTTGTACAACCTGGTCAGCAACGCCATAAAGTTTACTCCTGCAAGAGGAAAGGTAATCATCAGTGCCTGTAAAAAAGAAGGAGTTCTTGAGGTCAAGGTTTCGGATAATGGAATAGGGCTTTCAAAGGAGAGCCACGAAAAGATATTTATGCCCTTTACTCAGGCAGATTCTTCTGCCGCCCGTGGATATGGAGGAGCCGGCCTTGGGTTATATATTGTCCGGAATTTCGTAGACCTGCACGGTGGAAAGATCAGGGTTGACTCAGAAATCGGAAAAGGAAGTACGTTTACATTCACCCTTCCGGCAGAATCGGAAAATGCCCCTCTCCCGGAGAATAAAACGAGAAAAGCAAACTCTTCTCTGAAAGGAGTAAAATCAAAAAAAATGGACTCGAAACCTGAACAAGAAAATTGAAATTAGAAAACCAGCTACTTAATAAGAGAATTTAAATTAAAATTAAAATATCCTTCAAAAAGAAGCCAGACCCGGCAAAAGATATCCGTCAGAACAAATTGATCGAAGCTGGCTCAAGAGGGTTACACCCAGGATTACTGCGATAATCCTCATAACGAGCCAGAGGTTTTAAGGGCAGCAGGTAGTCTTGCACTGCCTGTATTTCCTATGGAAATCCAGAAAGGTCTTTTTGAATATATATATTCCTATACTCTAACAGATCTGATTTCAGGATAATGCCGGGATCTCCAGAGTCCTCATTTGTTTTCCCTCTGTCTTTTTCTGTAAATCAGTACACCGGCAAAAGCGATGGAGACAAGCAGGATACCGATTACAATCAGACCTGAGCTAATTCCCTGTTTTTCCTCAACCTGCTGAATACGAAGATTGCTTACCAGATTTTCGTGGTTGTTTATGCCGTTGCCGTAACTTGCAGAAAGGCTAAGATTTATTGGTTCAAAGTTTCCCCCTATGTTTTCCGAAGATGAATCTGCTATGGCATCAAACTCTATTGTGAACAGCTCATCAGCATCCATGGGACCGATGAAATATTCGGCTGGGTAAAATTCCACTCCTTCAGCTTCAGGTTTTATGCTTACAGAATCGAATCCATTTGGGTGGGTATTTGCCACATCAAACTCGAGGGTAGCTTCACCGTTTACCAGTCTGAGGGGTTTTGAAGAGATCACCCTTACATTCGAAGAGTCAACTTCAAGCGGAATATTCTTCCGGCTGTTGTAGTCGAAAGAATTGCCCTCGATTGCAAGCTCCAGGTTGTGAGTCCCTTCTCTTGCATCTTCAGAAACCATAATGTTAAATGTCAGTTTGATGCTATCCCCTGGGCCAAGGAGCCCCATTTCTCCGTAGGGAACCTCAAGAACAACTACTCCATCAGACAGTGGTCTCAAAACTGCAGCCTGGATTCTCGCATTGGTATCATAGTCTTTTCCATCAATGGTAACAGTAGGAGTTGTTGCGGTATTGCTGAGGGTTACTGTAACAGTACCCCTATCTCCGGGCATGAAAGCTTCAGGGTTAGAGATTACCTCTTTGAGTTCCAGAGTACCTTTGCTATCAAAGGTTTCAGTACCTATTCTGATATCAAAAGTTTTCTCACTCCAGGGGCTGGTTTTATCGATCCTTGTACGGATGTCAATTGACCTGGTTCCCTTCTGAGCGTCCTTGTCTACGAAAAGGTGAAACTCTTTGGATGCAAATTTGTCGGGAGAAAGAGCCCCTATATTCTGCACTGCGTTTGTCTGGGAATCAAGAGAAAAGGGATATTCAGGGACTATTTCAATATCAACATCATCTGCCCGGTCTCGACCTACATTTTCTACCTGAACTGTAAGGTCCAGATACTGCCCTATTTTAGCAGGGTAAGGGTTTGTTTCAACTATTGTAATTTTCAGGTTTGCACTGGCAGTCGCCGCAGAAGCGGGTGCTGCAAAAATAAATGAAACTAAAAGCAGAAATATAACCACAAAAGTAATTGGAGTCTTCAGTCCTGTCATTCTCACTCATCCTGATTGACTAAATTTGGAAACTTCATTATTCGGGGTGTTCTGGGTTACTCCGAATTATTCTGGTTATCATAATATTATTCTGAGTATTATATTAGTCTGTGTTATCCTGAAAAGATTTCGCACCAACTATGTTGGTCTGAATCAAATCTATTGTGAAACCCAATGCAAGGAAAATCAAGTTGATCATAACTCTAAAGAAAAAATGGGAAAAGGCTTCTAATATATTGAGATCCAGGGGGTCTAAGTCCGGCTAGTTCAGCAGATCTGGAAGGAATATCAGGAAACAGACCAGGCTCCTTCTGCTGGAAAAAACACCGGCCTTCCAAAAAACCGTTACAAGACGCTGGATGCTCCCTGATTAATTGGCTGGTCTTATTCCGAGTTTTTTTGGATTACTCCGTCTT
>JBFHIK010000050.1:0-11192 GCA_041596555.1 Methanosarcina sp. | reverse complement strand
CGATGCACACCCGCCGGTAATTGATGCTGTCTCCAAATACGGTTCGAGCTTCCTGTTCCTCTACTGGAGTTAGCCTTCGGGTGTTGGGTTTTATGATCTGCCATAAGAGGTCCATAACCTCCGGAAAAAAGCAGATGTCGAGAATTTTTGCGATAATTCGGCCTATCCGGACAGTAAAGGACAACAGGCTCTCACGTCTCCATTTACAAAAGCATTTGATCTCTTTCCCAACCCGGATCATGAAAGCTTTCAAATTATCCCACATATTATTCCTTACAGAACCTAACTATTCCTTACAGAACCTAACACAGGTTACCCTTGATAAAATAGCTATCTATAAGTACACTTCAATAAAAAGAGAAGTCTCTATTCTTTGCTTTCAGTATATGCCAGAAGAACGTTTCCAGAGAAGGAGTTCAGGAAGGTGTTTAGAAATCTTTATATCTTCTCTCTATTTTTTTATTAACCATGATATTACACGTTCCTCACATTCTTCTTCCAGAGGCTAACTGGAAAGAATGGGCAGTAATCGCCTGTGACCAGCATACTCAGGATATAGAGTACTGGAGACGAGTAGAAGAATTTGTTGGAGATACTCCTTCTGCTCTTAAGTTAATTTACCCTGAAATATATCTTCCTTTAGATGAAAATCGAGTAAATGACATTCATAAAGCAATGTACAATTACAAAACCACTCTTGTTGATCATGGCGCCTGCTTTGTTCTTGTAAAGCGTGCTGTTTCAGGGAATGAAAGGACAGGTCTGGTTGTCGCAATCGATCTGGAAGGATACGAATACGATGGATCTGAATCCTTCATCAGGCCGACTGAAAAAACAATCAAAGAAAGGCTTCCTGCAAGAGTTATGATAAGAGAAAATGCAGAGCTGGAGTTGACGCATGTTCTTGTTTTATATGACGACCCGGACTTTTCCGTAATTCCCCTGAACACAGATAGTCCTGTTTATGAAGGAAATAAGATTTATGATTTTGACCTGATGGAAGAAGGCGGCCATATCAAAGGCTTTAAGATCAGTGATGAAAAGACAATTGAGGAGATTTCGGAAAGGATTCAGGCTTCTGGAACTCTCCTTGTTGGGGATGGAAACCACAGCCTTGCTGCAGCAAAGAGTTTCTGGGAGAAAATTAAAGGAACAGTCCCGGACAACCATCCTGCCAGATATGCACTCGTAGAGCTTGTAAACATCCATGATCCAGGGCTTACCTTTGAACCAATTCACAGGATTGTAAGAGGGGTTGACCCTGAGGAACTGATTAAAAGGTTCAATGCGAGAGTTATAGAATCTGCATCCATAGAATCTGCATCCATAGAATCTTCATCCATAGAATCTGCATCCATAGAATCTGCATCCGTCAATTCAACTTCCGGCCCTTCAATTAACGGGAATTCGGTCACCAATAATCCAGCCACGGATAATCCAGTCACCAATAACCCAGCCACCAATAATCCAGTCACCAATAACCCAGCCACCAATAATCCAGTCACCAATAATCCGGTTACCGGTCATTCAATTGGATTTATCACGAAAGGCAGGCGTGGTGTCCTTATCTTTGATAACCCCGAGCATGACCTGGAGGTTGAAACCCTCGACGAGATTATTGATAGTTATACGGTTGAATACGAACATGACCCTGAAGTAGTGGAAAAACTCGGAAAAGAACCTGAAAGTATTGGTTTTTTCCTTCCTTCATTAAAAAGAAGCGAATTCTTTGCTCTTATAAAAAAGAAGGGAATTCTCCCAAGAAAATCCTTTTCCCTTGGAAAGGAAAACGAGAAAAGGTATTATATTGAAGCTAGAAGGATTACGCAGTAATTCTTCCAGTAACCTTTTCAATCATTTTATTTTTTCAATATTTTCAGTCATTTCATTTTACCAATTTTTTGTTCAGCTACCAGGTATGAGCTACTGCATTTAATTCTAGGAGATTTAAATAAAATTTTTTGGTCGTTAGACGCATGTTATTTAAACCCATACGGGGAAGTGTCTGAAAATAAATCATAAAGATTAACCAGACTCTTTGAGGGAATAAATTTTTGCAATAAAAGCTATGAAGCGTATTTTTTCCTTACTGAAGGCAGAATCAGCGTTACTGAGATATTTAAGCTTTCTGAGACGGTTATATGCATTTTGCCTTTCATTTGAGCAGCCTTTGGAGTATGAATTTTCCCGACTATGCTGCCTTCAAACAAATCATGTTCCAATTTTTTTGATACTATGGGCTTTGCGGATCAATACCGGAAATTTCAAAAACTACAATACAATAATTAATAATAGTATATTTGTCCGGGCATCTTCCAGACAAATCTATAATTCAAAAGGGGTGTAGAAAGATGGCCAGTTATAAACATCCGTGTAACTACTGCGGAAAATTAATCGCACGTGACTCGAACTTCTGTCCGTTCTGTGCGCAGGAAAACCCTCTTGGGCCCATGAGATGCCCTGTATGCAGATATCCTCTTGAGGACGGGGCAAAAGTCTGCGGCCACTGCGGTATTTCGCCGTGGATTATCTGTGAAAGCTGTGGAAAAGAGACATTCCTTGGAGACAAATGCAGCAACTGCGGTGCTCCGATTGTCATTGTCTGCCCCAATCCGAAATGCAGGACCGAGCAGTCCCCTGCTGCCAGGAATTGTATCAAATGTGGTAAACCGTTGAGGTAATAAAATGGGATTCCAGAAGTCACAACTCCAGCCTTTTACAAGGAACTACGAAGACAACAGTTCAGAATCAGGTTTCCAGTTTACATTCTACTGTGATATCTGCGAGGACGGTTACAAAACAAGATTCATCGAATCCAGGACATATAAGAAGACAGGTCTATTTGGCATGGTCGGAAAAGCCCTTTCTGCGGGCTCTGATCTTGTTGGCCAGTACCGTGTTGGAAATGCACTCGAAAGGGGAGTGGACATCCTCAATGACCGCAAGCAGGGAATGTCTCCTGAATGGCGCAAAGAGTGGGAAGATGCCTTTGAAGCAGCCCAAAATGAGGCAAAGGAACACTTCTGCAGGTGCCCAAGATGCAAACACTATGTATGTGAAGCCGACTGGAACGAGCAGGACAATCTCTGTGTGGAATGTGCTCCAAGGGAGAATGTTGAGCTGACTGCAATAAGGGCAGAACGCATGGTAGATGAAATGAAGGAGAAAGCCGCGAATGCAAACGTATTCAAAGGCGATATAGAGAGAAGGCAGACTTTATGCCCGGAGTGCGGCAAACCCTCAGGAGAAGGAAAGTTCTGCAATAACTGCGGAGCATCTGTTGCCCTCACAAAATGCCCGAGCTGTGGCAACAAAGTATCAATTGGCACCAGGTTCTGCGGAGAATGCGGAACAAAGTTAAATTAATTTCTCCAATCAAAAGGACACTTTTTACGAAAGTCGAAGGCAGAATGCCCATTACTTCAGTGATGGGTAGTTCACACAAAAGGGATCAATGCAACTTGACCCTTTTTATATTTTCCCTCTCTTTTCATAGAATTTCCCTGGGTTTTTTCTTACAAACTCAAATTTTAGTATATCAAAAACCCGCCAATATTTCAAGAAATTGCTGGCCCTAAATACTGTCAAAGGTCAGTATAGCCAGGAGTTTTTCGCGATATTGGATCAGGATAAATTATTTTTCCCGTAAATGCAGCAGTCAACTACTGAAATATATAAAAGAATGGAATTTAAATAGTAAAATATCCCAATTTATTTAAAGATTATTCATGCGTCTTCGGTTAAGAGAGGAATCATGATAAATTGCCCAATTTCCACAAAATCTCTCGAAAACATATATTGGTATGAAGTTGGAACAGGGTATCGATTTTAGTTTCGGTGTTCAAAATTTGAGATTAATTTTTGCTCTAAAATCGATAGCATACAGGTAAGAAAATTCCTTAACCGATGACCAATGAAAGATTATTTAATTTGACAGTCAAATTATAAATACCTCTTACCAATAATGGATTTATTGGTTAAACAACCACAGGGGGAGTAAAATATGCCAGATCTGATAGGACTTGCAGTAGTATTTTTAATCTTAGCATTTATTTCATATATTTTGGGGGCAAGGGGGATTGCCGGCTTATCTATGAATATCGCAAAGTGGCTTGTTATAATCTTTGTTATACTTGCGATAATTTCATTAATTTTCTGACGGTGTTCCCGCAGTAGTGTCAAAATTTGATAGATGGGCATAAATCAATTTTGTGCTCATGCTTCTTCTTTTATCTTAAAAACCTGTAAAGAAAGAGCCTAAACTTTTATCTCTACTTTTTTCAAAATTTTAATTTAAGAGAAATGAGAAATCAGGATATAACCTTCCGGAAAAAGGTTAAATACATTAAATATTTGAGGGAGTGATTAACAGTTAAGGAAAATCAAAAAAAAGAACCCATTACTGGCATATAAATACTTTTTTAATAAATTACTAATATTGGTGGCGAAAAAAAACAGATACAGGAGCTGTAAATAAAAAAATAATTCATGATTAATCCTGCACAAAAATTGTTCCGTTTTTCAGGCAAATTCAAAGTAGAATAATTAATAACTTTTGTAATTATTGCGCTATTTTTAAAATATCTTTCTTTTAATATTTATCTATACCAATATATTTATATTGTTTATTATCAATCCCCGTTAAATTAATTGAAGTATTATTATATTTCCCCGAATTTACGGAGGAATCCGAATAAACAGGTTAATAACGTTAATGGCAACTATTTTTATCTTAACATTAAGCTCGGGCATCGTGGCTGCAGCTGAAATTTCAGTCCAGTCAGGTGATTCGATACAGACAGCAGTGAACAACGCAACTTCAGGCGATGAAATTATCGTAAAACCCGGAACCTATACCGAAAATATTGTAATCAATACAGACAATCTGGTAGTCAGATCAGAGTCCGGGAATCCTGATAACACAATCATTAAAGCCAGGAGTTCAAGCGCTCATGTATTCGCCGTGAAGGCAGATTCCGTGAGAATTAGCGGGCTTACGATTACTGGCACAAAAAACAGCTATTCGGGGATACAATTTTCTGGATGCAATAACGGGATCATTGAGAAGAACAAACTTACGAATAACGGGTACGGAATTTATCTTCTAAGTTCTAAAGGAAGCACTGTCTCAAACAATATCGTAATGAATAATGGAGATTACGGGATTGTGCTTGCAACTTCTACTGGCAGCACAATCTCAGGCAATACGGCTTCTAACAACAACGGTCGGGGTATCCATCTGGGCACTTCTGATGGCAACACCATCTCAGGCAACACTATTGCCTCAAACGGCGTTTCAGGCCTTTATGTATGTCCAAGAAGTGATAACAATCTCATTTTTAATAACTACCTTGTTAACACTGTTAATGGGGATATTAAGAACGGGGCAGGAAATGCATACAGTACTGCAAAAACCGCAGGTACAAACATTGTAGGCGGACCCTATATAGGCGGTAACTTCTGGGGAAAACCTGACGGATCAGGCTTTTCAGAAACTGCAACCGATGCAGATGGAGATGGAATTGCTGATGTTGCATATAGTTTTGAAAACAGTATCTATGCAGATTCCCTCCCTCTAGTATCTGGTACTGAAAAACCCATTGAAGAACCCACAGCCGTACTTCCGGTCGCAAACTTTGAAACCAGTGTTACGAGCGGGTCTGCTCCTCTTTCCGTCCAGTTTACCGACATTTCGGAGAATGCTGAAGGAAGGGAGTGGGACTTTGACAGTGACGACAAAACAGATTCTATAGATCAGAGCACAATTTATGAATATACAACCCCCGGGACTTACACCGCCAAACTCACTGTAACCAATGCAAACGGTACGGATTCGAAAACTGCTACCATTACTGTTACGGGAACGGAAGAAGATAGTTTCACAGACAATGGAACCGGGGACGACGGAACTGGAGAGAATGAAATTGCAGATGACGGGTCCGGCAACGGTGAAACCATAGCTGATGGATCTGGAGATACTGCAGCAGACGAAAGCGAGAGCAACAGTGGAGGAAGCAGTGGAGGAAGCAGTGGAGGAAGCAGCCACAGAAGCGCAGGCGGAAGTGTTGGCGGTTCCCCTGAGCCTGCAAAGAATGTTGAGGTTAAAGAAATCTCCCAGGGCTTCATAACAAACGGAAAAGCTGCAGAGTTTGATTTCGCAAAGAATGCAACCTGCGTTGTATATGTGAGTTTTGATGCTAAAAAGACTGCCGGCAAGACTACGACTATTGTTGAGGACTTAAAAAATAAATCCATACTTGTTTCCGAAATGCCTGAAGGAGAGGTCTACAAATCCTTCAACGTCTGGGTAGGAAATAACGGGTATGCAAGCTCAAAGAACATTGAAAACTCTATTGTCTGCTTTAAGGTTGAAAAAGCCTGGATGCAGGAAAACGGAATAGGCAGCGCTTCCATCACCCTTAACAGGTACAACGATAAGAAATGGGAACAGCTACCAATCAACCTCTCAGGAGAAGACGATGAGTTTACGTATTTCACAGCTGAAACCACGGGTTTCTCTTCCTTTGCAATAACCGGCAAAGCAGATTCCTCTTCTGAAGATCTGACTGAATCGGGTGGGCCGGAAACTCGTTCGGTTAATCTGAAGGGTGAAAGTACCGGGCTGGCAGCTGAACAGATGTCCGGGCAGGTAAATAGTAAAGGCTCTCAGGGCTCTGAAATGATCTCTAAAATAACCAGCCTGCTTGGAGAATGGATTGAATATATAAAAGACTGGGCGAAAGTTTAACACTTCCCTCCATCTTTTTATTCTTTTTGGCATGAAAAATACCTGAAAATAATTCTTTTTTGCGCTCTTTTTCTTCTATAAGCTGGCCTGTTTTTCGGGATTCTCAGGCAGATTCGATGGGACACATCATATTATCTGGATTTCAAAGTGTTTTCCGGGGTCAAGATCCAAAATAATTATTATAATATTTGGATTGGAAAACACTGTCTGGTAAATTTCAGTTTAAGATTGAAAGAATAATTATAATGATAAATTATGATATTTCTTTTTTTTAATGCACTAATTTGCCTTCAGGAGAGAAGCCTTTTTTTATCCAGCCTGTAAACAAAAAAAGATAAAAAAAGATACCCTCTTGCATCCAAAATCTCCGACATAACGAATAAGTTTAGAGATGTCCGGAAAAGGCAAATCAGGTTTTTTTGGTTTTGAAACCGGGTTCTTGTAGGTTATTTCCAGAAACAGAACAAGAATATGGCTCCAGGATATGTCTTAAAATACCAGCCTTATACCTTTAGAACCAGCTTTTAGCCAGACCTTTTGAGAAGGACATCGTAAATGAGTTTTTCTTCCGGTATCAGTTTTACCCGATTATGATAATCAATTAATTATTTGTAAATACTTATATATTTAGTCAAGCAGGTACTCCTGATAAAATTTGGAGAAACTGTCAATGAAATTTAATAAGTAGGCGTTTCTTCGGTTTTAAGAAAAACAATATCAAACTTACAAAAAGTACCTTGCTGCCATTCAGCAGCCATTCGTCACCTGAACCGGTTGCGGATGCATTGAGTTAATGGCTCGATAATTCCGTGAAGGAACTGTCCGTTCAAGATACCGGTGAGCCACACCCAGGGCTGCCGGAAAAAACCTGAAACAAACCCTAAACCCAATAAAGGATTTGGCAGAAAATCTGACAGGTTCCTGCCAGAATCCAGCTTTGAATCCCGATTCGAATCAAACCCTATCCAGATTCGAATCAAACCCTATCCCGATCCGAATCAAACCCTATCCCGATTCGAATCAAATCTTGATTTACTCCAACTAATCGGGACCCTACCAGGACCCAATCCAACCCACGGCACACTACCCGGAAAAATCCAACCCACAATTCATCGGGTACTGCCAGGAAGTCCAGTCCCCACCGAGTGTTCAGACACTCATTTCCATATCGAATCCAGCAGGGAACCAAACCCGGGATTCGATCAGGGATTCGATCATACCCTACCTGGACTCCAACCCCGAATTCAATCATACCCTATCTGGACTCCAACCCCGGATACAATCGCAGACCTAACTTCAATCCAACCCACAGGGTCGTAAAAGAACCATGTCGATTGTTAAAGAGAAACCCCAATTAGACCTTGTCTTAAAAGCTCATCCCGGAGTAATCGGACAGGAAATCGAGCAAAAAAACAGGCACGATGACACACTTAAGACTTACAGCTGCTTTAAGGAATTTGAAACAGTAAACTCTGAAACCCTGAACCCTAAAATGAAATTTTCTATCCAATCCGGTACTTATTCCATTCTCCCAAATCCCAGGTCCCTATATGGCAAGATATCCGGAATTGAAGAATCAGGCTTTAATTTTCTGCAGGCTGCAGAAAAAAGCCGCTTAAACTTTAACCAGCTGACCGAGAGTTATTCAATCGTAACTGGCAGGGCACCAGAACTCTGTTCTTGCCCGAAAACCCCGGAAGCCCCGGAATCCAGAAATTAAGAGAACGGGGACTCTCATGCCAGTTAACGAATCAGTCAACAGGATAGTGGCAGGTTCCGGTGTGATCCTGGCAGGAACACTTCTTGGAATGCTGCTTGATATCCTGATTAAAGGAGTGCTCACATCCTATCTCTCTCCAGCGGATTTCGGTACTTATTCCCTTGCCCTTACAGTAATCTCAATCACAGGCGCCGTAGCAACTCTCGGGCTCCACGAAGGGGTGCCAAGGTATATTGCATACTTCAGAGGCAGGCATGAGGAGCACAAGATTCATGAATTGATTATCTCGGCTGTATTAATGGGCCTTGCTGCCGGGATGCTTGCCATGCTGGTCTCCCCCCTATTGTTTGAACGTCTGGCCGGGGAAGGGTTTGACATACAGGGTAAAATCTTATCCGTTATCAGGATAATGATTTTTGCCATCCCGTTCACCATACTCCTGAACCTTTCAGTGGCTATCTACAGGGGATTTGACCGTACAAGTGTCAACATGTACTTCTACAACATCATAAGGCCAATTTCCCTGCTGGGATTTGCTTCAGCTGCCGTGTTTTTAGGGGTGTCCCTGAAAGGAGTTGTATTTGCAGACCTGCTTTCAATGGTCTTTACATTTGGCGTAATGTCAGTTTACTTTATAAAAAGCCCCCCAATCAAGCCGGAATGGAAACTTAAATTCAGTGAGCCCACAAAAAAGCTGATAAGGTACTCATTCCCGCTTTTAATAAGTGCGACCCTGCTTAACCTTATGACCTGGACAGACACCATAATGCTTGGTTATTTCAAGTCAGCTGAAGTCGTTGGAGTTTACAGTGCAGTTTACCCTCTTGTCGGGTTCCTGTCCATGATAATCAGCTCCATGGGGTTCGTGTACATCCCTGTAACCTCAAAGCTGTGGGGTGAAAACCGAACAGAACCACTTGGCTCGATTTACGCAATAATGACGAAGTGGTGCTTCCTGCTCACCTTTCCGGTCTTTGCATTGATGTTCGTATATCCGGATTTTCTTCTGACGAAAATCTACGGAGCAGACTATGCAGGCGGGGCCACGGTTCTGCGCATCCTTGCCCTGGGATTCGTAACAAACTCGTACTTTGGATTTAACTACCACACTATAATGGCATCCGGAGACTCTGATTTTCTTATGAAGTGCTCGGTTGCAAGTGCAGGAATTAATGCAGTACTGAACTTCGTACTTATACCGCAGTATGGGATGATAGGGGCAGCAGCAGCATCTTCTGCGTCTTTTGCATCCATAGAAGTCTTGATGACCCTGAGAGCCTGGAAGGCACAGCACATGCATCCGTTTACTCCGATGTACAGAAGATTGAGCCTTATAGGTGCCGTTCTGGTTATGGGCATGCTCGCAGCCCGGGAAGTGCTCCCGCTGTCCGGGGCAAGCTGGGAATATGCAGCCTTTATGACTGTGTATTTCGTGGCTATCCGGTATGCAAAGGTGCTCGATGATAAGGAAATGGATATGGTAAACGGTATCAAAAAAACAATCATGCAGAATATCAGTACATTTCTCCCGCAGGCACTCAAAACTCTCGGATATTGAAGCTTTAAAGGATAACCTGAAAGTAAAAAGTAAAAAATCAGAGAAAAAGAAGAAAAAGAAGAAAAAGAAGAAAAAGAGCAAATGCCCTTTCAAACTTTCCTGATTCCGAAGGACTCAAGCAGAATTTCGGGGTAGAGCCCGCCGCTTGAAATAGTCTTTGTACTCTTGAGGTCGTTTACGGTTACCCTGGCAGGAGCAAACATGCCTGCGTCAACTTTGAAGAAGTCAAAGTTTGCTGCCTTGAAGGTCTGGTAGAAGGGCTTTCCGAAATCACCGGAGGTTGTTGAGGGAACTTTTTTCACAAAGTCCTCGAGTTCAGCCAGCTCGCCTTCGAAGCGGACTGTATAGTTGGTCTCGCCGCAGTAGATCACACAGTCGTTGGTTGAGCCCATACACTGGACATCGTTTCCGACAATAGGAGCAATAGGAGCGATTCCGTACCCGCTCTTGATGCAGTTGATATCAAAACCTATGGATTCGAACTTGTGGATACCGGTTTCTACAACACGGGCTGAGATCTGGACAGAACCTGCAATGGAAGCTGTAGGTGCAACGGCGATCATGATGTTTTCAGGGTCTACACTGCAGTGTTTTGCAATATACTCGACTACTTTCTCATCAGGGAGTTTGTCGGATTCCAGGACAAGGACCGCAGCTTCGAAATCATCCTCATACCCGATTTCCTCATAGAGCTCTTTTGGTTTTAAGCCAAGGGCACGTGCAGGACCTGAACCCATTCCGAAGTAACCTCCTACGGAGATTCTCCAGCCTGCGTACTGGGAAGCCATGCAGGCAATTACCGGGTTGTCAGTTGCCACCTGGATAGCAGGCCATTTGATGCCGTTAAGATCAAAGGTGCTGTATTTAAGGTCAGCAAGGTCAGCAAGGCAGAGTCTTGCCAGGTACATACCGGCTTCATATCCGCCTTCAGCATTAACTCCACAGTCAATGATTGTGGCGCCGTTTTCAAGCTTGATTACTTCTGTTTTCAGGTCTTCACTCCAGTCGAGCATCTCTTCGATGACGTATGATCCCATTTCGTTGACGCTTATCAAAATATCACCTTTACTTATAGATTAAAGAATGTTTATCGAAATCGTTTATCGAAATCGTTTATCGAAATCGTTTATCGAAATTGTACAGGTCAGGGTTTGACTGTAAACCAT